>JAYUXO010000307.1:0-3461 GCA_043753505.1 Comamonadaceae bacterium | reverse complement strand
AAGGTAAGACCATCAACTGGTCTTGCCACATCGTGGCATCAGCCGCCAGACCGGGGAGCAGGATGAGTTGGGGCATGATTTGCTACTAACTTAATAGCTGCTTGAGCAGTATTTAAAAGGGCTGGATGGCTGAAAGTATGTGACGCTGGATTGACTTCTTCCCCTTTCGGGCATTGGTGTCTACACATCTTTGTGGCAAGCGGGTTTTGCCCCCTCGCCCCTTTGGGGAGCGGGTTGGGGTGAGGGGCCGCGCGATACAGCGCCACGTACAACGCCCTGGCCCTCAGCCCCGCCCTCCCCGGCAAACTGGAGAGGGCGTCAAGCCGTTTTGTCCTCGTTCGGTTGGTAAATATGAAATGTGTGGGTACCCTGCCTTCCGTGGGAAGGGCCAGACCCGCGATCACGGCGACATCTCGCGCCGAATCTCGCGCAGCATGAACAAATACAAGCCCTCCACTTTCTCGCGTGCCCAGGGCGTTTTGCGCAGGAATTTGAGGCTGGAAGCCACGCTGGGATCGCTGGTGAAGCAGCGCACCGGTATGCGCTGGCCCAAACCTTCCCAGCCATAGTGCGCCACCAGCGCGGTGACGATGGCTTCGAGCGTCAAGCCGTGCAATGGGTTGCGTGCTTGGGTGGTGGATAGGGCGGCAGAAGTAGGGTTGGTCATGCCAAATGCTACTTATTTAATAGCTGCTTGAGCAGTAAATGTGGGGGCTTCAAGCAGTTTTGGTCATATTCCGGCTCGCGCTCTGGCATCTTGATGGATGCGCACAAACAGGTCCCGCTGTGCATGGCTGCCGCCGATGGCTTGCAGTTGTGGCAAGGCCATGCCCAGTTGCTGCGATGCGATGCGCCATTGGCCCCGCGCATGGGCGAGCACACCACGGGCGGCGGGCAGGGCTACTTTTTGCCAGGTGTGGGCGGCCTGGCGGTCGGTCAATGCTTGGGAATGGGCCTGCAGGTTGCGCATCAGCACATCGGCCTCGGGTCGCCCGGAGCGGGCCAGGCCGTACAGGTATTGCAGGTCGAGAAACGGCAGCACGTGGTCGTGGGTGCGCGGCGTGAGAAAGGGGACCAGGTCTTGCCAGCGCGGGCCGACGTCGACACCCGCCAGCTCCAGTCGGGCCAGCAGCGAGACGGCGTTGATCTGGTCTTGCGAATAGCCTTTTGCCACCCCCCACACCTGCTCGTCGTACAAGCGCAGCGCCTCTTCGGGCTGGTTGAGCTCCAGCGCAAACAGAGCCTGGTGCCACCAGTTGTGGGTCTGCATAAAGGAATTCAGTCCTTGCCAGTGGCTGCTGGCCTCGCGCATGAAGGCCTGGCCTTCGGTGTAGCGACCTTGCGCAAGCATCACGTGCGCCAGCGCGTGGTGTGCCCAGGGGTCTTGCAGTCCATTTTTGGGCGTTAGGTACAGACCCTGCCGAGCGCTGGTCTCGGCTTGCGTGAGCAGGTGGCACTGCTCGTAGCCGAAGGCCAGCATGCCGTGAAAGTGGGGAACGTGGGCTGACTTGGTTTGGCAGGCTTGCGCGATTGTCAGCATGCCCGCGGCGTCGCCCGTGTTGAACAAGTGGTATTGGCCCAGCTTGAGCGAGACCAGGTCGCGCGGGTGCTCGGTGGCTTGTTCTTGATGCAGCTTGATGGCGCGCGGAACGTCGCCCGCCGCCCACGCAGCCACCGCATGCACAAAGCGCAGTTCGCGCGGCGTGGCCTGTAGGGTGGACGCCTGCGCGGCAGCGATGAAGGGCTTGGCGTTTTTGGCTGCGTCAGCGTTTTCGGCGAACAGGTGCAGCGCTGCGCAACAGGCCTGGACGATGGGGCTGAGGTCTGTCAACGCCAATTGCAGCAGGTTGACGGCGCGGGCCTGGCTGGCAATGAAACCTTCCACGAAGTCGTTGAGCAGGGGCAAGCTGGCGGGGTTTTGCAGGGTGACGGGATTGTTGAGGGAGTCGGTTTGCATGGGGTGGATGGTTTCGGAAATTGCGCTTCGTGGGTGCATGCACCCACCGACCTTGGTAGGGTTTGCCGTGAACGCAATGTCAATAACAATCTTATTTCAATAACTATGAGAGTGGAAATCTGGCTATCCCCTGACCCACCAGCAGATGATCATCTACGACGAGTGCATGGCACTCATTATTCAATTGCTGACAACCTTTGAATTGCTGGATGAGGTTCACGTGGTCAGTGACACGCCGGCAGCGCTGGAGGTGTTGCTGCGCATGGGCTCCCCTCACCAACCCTGCGCCAACGTGATGGAGGGCGGCCGCTTTCACGGCAAGCTTGTTGGAAGGGCCTGAAAACTTCAGCATTTTTGGATGTTGCTATCTGAAACTGACCTGGATTTTTCTGACTTGAGACTGAGTATTCACACAGAGGAAAAAACTTTTGAAATTTCTTGAATTTGCACGCGCCACCTTGGCATTTTCCTTCAGTATTTTCAGCCTGAACGCTGGTGCCGTTGAAACCATCAACCTGCAACTCAAGTGGTTGCCGCAGGCCCAATTTGCCGGCTACTACGTGGCACAAGCCAAAGGCTATTACAAGGCCGAAGGGCTGAACGTGGTCATCAAGCCTGGGGGGCCAAACATCGCCCCGGCGAAAGCGCTGGTCAGCAACCAGGCTGACGTCATGGTGAACTGGATGTCTGACGCGCTGGCAGCGCGCGAGGCCGGGATACCTTTAGTCAATATTGCACAGGTTTTCAACCGCTCAGGTTTGATGCTTACCTGCAAAAAAGCCAGTGGGGTGAGCACCGCCAAGGACTTGAAAGGCAAGACGCTCGGCGTATGGTTTGGCGGCAATGAGTATCCATTTTTGAACTGGATGAGCAAACTAGGCTACAAAACAGATGCTGATTTAAAGCCGCTGAAGCCCGGATTCAGCGTCGATACCCGTACCCGACTGATCGTCCCCGATAGCGAGATTGATATACGGATTTTGCGACAGGGCTTTACCGTGGAGCCGCTTCTGAGCAACCAGGCTGCCTGTATTTCGACGATGGTCTACAACGAGTATTGGCAGTTGATTGACGCGGGTGTCAAGGAAAGCGATCTGGTGACGTTTTTTTATGAGGAGCAGGGCGTTTCCAGCCTTGAAGACGGTTTGTATGCGTTGGAGTCCACGCTTGCCAATCCAGCATTTGCTGCGCGTATGTCCAAGTTTGTCAAAGCCAGCATGAAAGGCTGGCTGGCCGCAGTTAAAGATCCCGATGAAGCGGCACGGATTGTTGTGGCGGCCAGCCCGCCTGGCAGCACCACCTTCGAGGCTCAAAGACGCCAGATGGAGAACGTCAGCAAGCTGGTGACGTCAGCTCCCGGAAAGCTGGGGTTTCTGGAGCCGACGGCCTTTGAGCGAACGGTGAAGGTCTTATTGACCAGCAGCGGTGCCCCAGTGATCCGGCGCGACCCCGGGTCATCCGCTTTTACTCATTCGGTTTGGCATGCCGCGCAAAAATAGCGCTG
>JAYUXO010000306.1:0-8518 GCA_043753505.1 Comamonadaceae bacterium | reverse complement strand
CGCATGCGGCTTCGCGCCCGGTGGACTGGAGCCGCGTGGGTCTGGCTTTTGGCGGGGCGCAAAAAAACCTCGGGCCTGCGGGCCTGACCCTTGTTGTTGTGCGTGAAGACCTGCTGGGCCACGCCCTGCCCGTCTGCCCCAGCGCGTTTGACTATCGCATCGTGGCCGACAACCAGTCGATGTTCAACACACCACCGACATGGGCTATTTACGTGGCGGGGCTGACGTTTGCGTGGTTGAAAAACCAGACCGAAGACGGCCACACCGGCGTGGCCGCGATGGACATACGCAACCAGGCCAAAGCGCGTTTGCTGTATGACTTCATTGACAACTCGCAGCTGTATGTGAATAAAGTAGCGCGCAACTGCCGCTCTCGCTTGAATGTGCCATTTTTCCTGCGTGACGAAAAACGCAACGACACATTTCTAAGCGGTGCCAAAGAACAAGGCCTGCTGCAGCTGAAGGGCCACAAGTCAGTCGGCGGCATGCGCGCCAGCATCTACAACGCCATGCCTCTGGAAGGCGTTCAGGCGCTGGTGGACTACATGCGAAAATTTGAAGCGGTTTCCTGATCTGTCACCTCAATTCCCCGCCTTGAACTCCATCACCCCAACCCTCGCCGATCTGCGCACGGCCATCGACAGCGTGGACGGCCAGTTGCTAGCCCTGCTCAACCGGCGCGCCGCCCTGGCGGGCCAAGTGGGCGACATCAAACGCGCCGAAGGCTCTCCCGTGTTTCGGCCCGAGCGAGAAGCCCAGGTCATTCAAATTCTTCAAACGGCCAACGCGGGGCCTTTGAAGCACCACAGCATTGCCACCATCTGGCGCGAAATCATGTCGGCCTGCCGCGCCCTGGAAGCACCTCAGCGCGTGGCTTACCTGGGGCCTGCGGGTACCTTCAGCGAGCAGGCTGCGCTGCAATTTTTCGGCTCCAGCATTGACCCTGTGCCCTGCACCACCATTGACGAGGTGTTTCGCGCTGCTGCCGCCGGAACCGCCCAGTTCGGTGTGGTACCAGTAGAAAACTCCACGGAGGGCGTGGTCGCCCGCTCGCTCGATTTGTTCCTGCACACACCCTTGCACGTCGTGGGCGAGACCAGCCTGATGGTGCGCCACAACCTGCTGCGTCAAAGCGATTCGCTGCAGGGCATTGAAGTGGTGCTGGCCCACCCGCAAGCGCTGGCGCAGTGCCAGGGCTGGTTGAACACCCACCTGCCCCACGCTGAGCGCCGCAGCGCCAACAGCAACGCAGACGGTGCGCGCCAGGCCACCACCAACCCCGCCTGGGCTGGCATTGCCAGCAGCCGCGCGGGCACCGAGTTTGGCCTGCACATTGCCGCCCACGCCATCCAGGACGATGCCTTCAACCGCACCCGTTTTGCCGTGGTGTGCCTGCCGCAAACGCTGCCCGCGCCACAGGCTTCAGGCAAAGACTGCATCAGCCTGATCGTCTCGGTGCCCAACAGGCCCGGCGCGGTACACGACTTGCTTGTTCCCCTGAAGACCCACGGCGTGTCCATGACCCGTTTTGAATCGCGCCCTGCCCGCTCGGGCCAGTGGGAATACTATTTTTATATCGACCTGCAAGGCCACCCCTCGCAACCGCATGTGGCGGCGGCGCTGGCTGACTTTCAGGCCCTTTGTGCGTTTTACAAGGTGCTGGGCACCTATCCAATTGCTGAGTAGAAAACATGTTTGAACAACTGGGTTTGATTGGCTGCGGAATGATGGGCGGCTCATTTGCGCTGGCACTGAAAAAGGCCGGTCTGGTCAAGCGCATCGTGGGTTACAGCAAGTCACCATCCACTACCGAGCGGGCGCGCAGCATGGGCGTGATTGACATCGAAGCGCCCTCGGCTTTGCTGGCAGTGTCGGGTGCCGACATCGTGCTGGTGGCGGTGCCGGTATCCGCCACCGAGGCCACTTTCAAAACCATCAAGCACCTGGTCAGCCCCACCATGCTTATCATGGATGTGGGCTCCACCAAAAGTGACATCGTCGACTCCGCCCGTCGTGTGCTGCGCGACCACATTGGTCTGTTTGTGCCAGCGCACCCAATTGCCGGCAAAGAGCAATCGGGCGTGGAGCATGCCGATGCGGATCTTTATTCTGGCAAGCAGGTCATCCTCACGCCGATCGACCGAACCAACCCAATTCAGCTGCAAAAAGCGGTGGACGTGTGGACCCGCCTGGGCTGCATCGTGCAGCAGATGACACCGCAGGCCCACGACGCTGCATTTGCCGCCGTCAGCCACCTGCCGCACCTGATTGCGTTTGCCGCCATGACCGCCATTACCAGCCAGGATGCCGCCAAGCAACTGCTGTCGGTGGCAGGCCCGGGATTTCGCGATTTCAGCCGCATTGCGGCCAGCGACTCCAAGGTGTGGCGCGATATTTTTCTGGCGAACAAGCAGGAGCTGCTTGCGCAGTCCAAGGTGTTTCAACGCAGCTTGCACGCGCTCGAGTTGATGATTGAAAGTGGCAATACACAGGCGCTGGAAGGCATGCTGGAGCAGGCGCGTACCGCCCGCACAAGCTGGCGCATGAATGGTGGCAACAAATAGGCCCACCTGATGTTTGCCACTGAATTTCTGGACATTCCAGCCCTGTCCAGCGTGCACGGCACGGTGGCACTTCCGGGCTCCAAAAGCATTTCCAACCGCGTGCTGCTGCTGGCTGCGCTGAGCCAGGGCACTACTGCTGTTCACGACCTGTTGGCCTCTGATGACACGCAGGTGATGCTGCAGGCACTTCACGCTCTGGGCTGTGGTTTTTTGCAAGACGGCCCCGTGCTGCACATTACCGGCTTGGGCGGTCAATTACCCAACCGAAAGGCCAAGCTGTTTCTGGGCAACGCTGGTACGGCCATGCGCCCGCTGGCAGCGGCCCTGGCGGTCCTGGGCGGCGACTTTGAATTGAGCGGCGTGCCGCGTATGCACGAACGGCCTATTGGCGACCTGGTGGATGCGCTACGTCTGTTGGGCTGCCAGATCGACTACTTGGGAAATGACGGATTTCCGCCGCTGCGCATCGGGCAGCCGCGCATTCAGTTGGGCGTGCCCATTGCGGTGCGCGGCGATGTGTCCAGCCAGTTCCTCACCGCGTTGCTGATGGCGTTGCCCTTGGCGGCCTCGCAAGACGTGGCAATTGAAGTCACTGGCGAGCTGATTTCCAAACCCTACATCGACATCACCCTGGCCCTGATGGCGCAGTTTGGTGTGACTGTGCAACGCGAAGCCTGGCAGCGCTTCACCATTCCGGCGGGCAGCCACTACGCCTCGCCTGGCGACATTCATGTCGAGGCGGATGCCTCATCTGCTAGTTATTTCATAGCTGCTTCAGCAATGAATACAAGGGCTAAAGGCCTAAAAGGCTTAAAAATCGAAGGGATAGGTGCGGCATCGATTCAAGGCGACATCCGGTTCGTGCAAGCCGCGCAGATGATGGGCGCACACATTGAAAGCAATCCCAACTCGCTACACGTCTCTCCCGGTGCGTGGCCATTCAAAGCCATTGACCTGGACTGCAACCACATCCCCGACGCCGCCATGACCCTGGCCGTGATGGCCTTGTACGCCGACGGCCCCAGCACCCTGCGCAACATTGCCAGCTGGCGCGTCAAGGAAACCGACCGCCTGGCCGCCATGGCCTGCGAGCTGCGCAAACTGGGTGCGCGGATAGAGGAAGGCGCTGACTTTCTACGTATCGAACCGATTCAGGACGTAGCCCAGTGGAAGCCTGCCAGCATCCACACCTACGACGACCACCGTATGGCCATGTGTTTCTCGCTCGCTGCGTTCAACCCCGCAGGCGTATCGGTGCGCATCGAAGACCCCAAATGCGTGGCCAAGACCTTCCCTGACTATTTCGAAACCTTGTTCTCGATTGCCACATCTGCCATGTCGGTGCCGGTTATCTGCATCGATGGCCCCACCGCCTCCGGCAAAGGTACGCTGGCCCTGCAAGTGGCCGCGCAGCTGGGTTACCACTACCTGGATTCCGGCGCGCTGTACCGCGTGACGGCGCTGGCTGCGCTGCAAAACGGGTTGACGCTGGATGCGGTACATGAAACACAAATAGCTGCGCTGGCCGAGCACCTGCCCGTGCAATTTTTGGGTGATCGGATTCTGCTGGACGGCGCGGACGTGACCGACGCAATCCGAACCGAAGCAGCCGGCATGAACGCTTCACGCGTCTCCGCCCTGCCTGCAGTGCGCGCAGCCTTGGTGGCGCTGCAACACAGTTTTGCAAAGTTACCGGGTTTGGTAGCCGATGGGCGCGACATGGGCACAGTGATTTTTCCGCAGGCGCGCTTGAAGATTTATTTGACTGCAAGCGCCGAACATCGAGCCGAGCGCCGTCATAAGCAATTGATTTCAAAGGGTTTTTCCGCTACACTCATCGACCTTTGCGCAGACCTTCAGGTGCGTGATGCACGAGATTCATCTCGCAGCGTTGCCCCGTTAAAACCCGCGCAAAACGCCCGACTACTAGACAACTCCGAAGTATCGATTTCGCAATCGGTGGCCCAGGTGTTGGATTGGTGGCAGGCAACACAGCCGTTTCAAACCAACCAACCTGTTTGAAGCCGCTGCCGCTCCGTACCGGGCCTTCCGGTATGGTTTTTAACCGAAACCGTGGCTAGCCCACACAACCATTGCTCAAGCAGCTATACAAACAATAGCAAATCCGCTGTTGTAAATCCTGCGTTGATGCACAAGGAAATACATGTCTGAATCTTTTGCCGCCCTGTTTGAAGAGTCCCTGACCCGCACGGAAATGCGTCCTGGTGAAGTCATCACCGCTGAGGTTGTCCGCATTGAGCACGGCTTTGTTGTCGTCAATGCCGGCCTGAAGTCTGAAGCTTACGTGCCGATCGAGGAATTCAAGAACGACAAGGGCGAGCTCGAAGCGCAAGTCGGCGACTTCGTATCGGTAGCCATTGGCTCCATCGAAAACGGCTTTGGCGACACCATCCTGTCCCGCGATACGGCCAAGCGACTGGCCTCGTGGATGAGCCTGGAAAAAGCCCTGGAATCCGGCGAATTCGTTACTGGCCAGACCAGCGGAAAAGTCAAGGGCGGCCTCACGGTGCTGGTCAACGGCATCCGCGCCTTCCTGCCCGGCTCGCTCATTGACACACGCCCCATCAAAGACTTGTCTCCTTATGAGAACAAGACCATGGAGTTCAAGGTCATCAAGCTGGACCGCAAGCGCAACAACGTGGTGCTCTCGCGCCGCGCCGTGGTGGAAGCCAGCATGGGCGAAGAGCGCGCCAAGCTGATGGACACCTTGAAAGAAGGTTCCGTGGTGCGTGGTGTGGTGAAAAACATCACCGAATACGGCGCATTTGTTGACCTGGGCGGCATCGACGGCCTGCTGCACATCACCGATATGGCCTGGCGCCGTGTGCGTCACCCATCCGAGGTGGTGCAAGCCGGTCAGGAAATCACCGCAAAAATCCTGAAATTCGATACCGAGAAAAACCGCGTGTCGCTGGGTCTGAAGCAAATGGGCGACGACCCATGGATGGGCGTGAACCGCCGCTACCCCCAGGCCACCCGCATGTTCGGCAAGATCACCAACATTGCCGACTACGGCGCGTTTGTCGAGCTGGAGCCGGGCATCGAAGGTTTGGTGCACGTGTCCGAGATGGACTGGACCAACAAGAACGTGGCCCCCTCCAAGCTCGTGTCCCTGGGTGATGAGGTCGAAGTCATGGTGCTGGAGATCGACGAAGACAAGCGCCGCATTTCCTTAGGCATGAAGCAATGCCGCGCCAACCCCTGGCAAGAGTTTGCCCAGAACACCAAGCGCGGTGACCGCGTGAAAGGCCCGATCAAATCCATCACCGACTTCGGCGTGTTTGTCGGCTTGGCTGCTGGCATTGACGGCCTGGTGCATTTGAGCGACCTGAGCTGGAACGAAACCGGCGAAGCCGCTGTGCGCAACTACAAAAAAGGCCAGGAAGTTGAAGCCCTGGTACTGGCTGTGGACGTGGACCGTGAGCGCATTTCCTTAGGGATCAAGCAGCTGGACAGCGACCCGTTCACCACCTTTGTGTCGATCAACGACAAGGGTGCCATCGTCACCGGTAAGGTCAAGACTGTCGATGCCAAAGGTGCCGAGATCGAGCTGGGCGAAGACATTCTGGGTTATCTGCGTGCCAGCGAGATCAGCCGTGACCGCGTGGAAGACGCCCGCAACGTGCTCAAGGAAGGCGACGAAGTCACCACTGTGGTGGTCAATATCGACCGCAAGACACGCAACATCCAGCTGTCGATCAAAGCCAAGGACATGGCCGACCAGCAAGAGCAGATGAACACCTTGAGCCAGCAGTCCGTGCGCGAAAACGCCGGTACTACCAGCCTGGGTGCATTGCTGCGCGCCAAGATGGACAACAACGATAAAGGCTGACAGGCCGATTGCCTTGCGGGACAGACCAAACGACGCAGCGAAGCTGTCCGTTTGCTCTGTCCTCAACTGGCTAGATATCCCCGCTTTCCATGACCCGCTCCGACCTCGTAGAAGAACTGGCCAACCGTTTTGGCCAACTCACCCAGCGCGACGCTGAATACGCCGTCAAGGCGATTCTTGACGCGATGGGTGAGGCTCTGGTGCGTGGCCACCGGATCGAGATTCGCGGCTTTGGCAGCTTCTCCATCAACCGCCGTCCACCCCGCATGGGCCGCAATCCCCGCAGCGGTGAGGCGGTGGCCATACCCGAGAAGCGCGTGCCTCATTTCAAGCCTGGTAAGGCTCTGAGAGAAGCGGTGGATGAGCGGACGAAGCAGTTGCTCGGGGTCAAATTTCCTGACGTGGAGTTCGCAGAAGTCACGCAGAAGTCGCAGAAAATTCGATAGGAATTCCGGTTTTATTTCTACGCTTTCTGCGTAACTTTCTGCGAACCCTGCGTCCTTGCCCCGATCCCCTGCCCCGATATTCATGCCCCTAAAATGACATGCCCTTCCAAGGAGACCGCTTGAAATACCTCCTGTGGCTGCTAAAGGCAGCCATTTTTTTTACCCTGTTTGCTTTCGCGCTGAACAACCAGCAAGAAGCCTCGGTGAACTTCTTTTTCGGTACGCAATGGCGCGCGCCGCTGGTGTTGGTGGTGCTGGCCGCGTTTGCTTTGGGCCTGGGCGTCGGTGCTCTGGGCATGGTGCCGCGCTGGTGGAAGCAGCGGCGGGCTGCCGTGCGGCACCGGATGCAGGCGGCAGCTGCCAAGGCAGGCCATGCAGTACCTGCTGCCGGTGCGGTTACTGCCGGGCCACCAGCTTTGCCGCTTTGAACTGTTGACCCGCCACCCACATGGACTTTGATCTCAACTGGGTTTTACTTGGCCTGCCTGTTGCCTTTGTATTGGGCTGGCTGGCTTCCCGACTGGACTTGCGCCAGCTTCGCATTGAAGACCGTGCAGCGCCCAAGGCGTACTTTCGCGGCCTGAATTTCTTGCTCAACGAGCAACAGGACCAGGCCATTGACGCTTTCATTGAAGCTGTACAAAACGACCCTGACACCTCCGAGCTGCACTTTGCCTTGGGCAACCTGTTTCGCCGCCGCGGTGAGTACGAACGTGCCGTGCGCGTACATGAGCACCTGCTGTCGCGCGGCGACCTGGGACAAGCCGAGCGCGAGCGCGCCCAGCACGCCCTGGCGCTGGATTTTTTAAAAGCGGGCCTGCTCGACCGCGCAGAAGACGCATTGCGCAAGCTGGAAGGCACACCCTTTCAGAGCGAAGCGCGCTTGGCACGTTTGGCCATTTACGAACGAACCCGCGACTGGCCGGCTGCCACCGATATTGCCCGCAAGTTACAAGCCTCGGGCGACATCAGTTTTGCCAACCGCATGGCGCACTATTTGTGTGAGCAAGCAGCGGCAGCTAACGGCACCGAAGCAGATAAATTGCTGAAAGAAGCCATAGCGCTTGCTCCCACTGCACCCCGCGCCCACTTGGCCCTGGCCGTCGCCCAGGCCCGGGCGGGCCACCCAGCTTTGGCATTCAATACCCTTCTAGCCAATGTAAATACTGCTCAAGCAGCTATACCTTTAATAGCAAAAGAATTGGCGATTCAAGCCAAAGCCTGCGGCCAGGAATCGGTTGCACGCGATGCGCTGGCCACCGCTCAGGCCAAAACCGCGTCGCTGGACGTGATGGACGCGTTAGCCAGCCTGGAATCCCGAGCCGACGACGCCCGCCAGTGGTACGCCCAACACCTGCAGCGCGAGCCCTCGCTGGTGGCCGCCACCCGCTGGATGGCAAACCCCGCGGAGCCAGGAAGCGCCCGTGCCGAAGAGGTCGCCCCGCACCTACAACGCGCGCTGGACCATGCTGTGCGCCCTTTGCTGCGCTACCGCTGCGCGGCCTGCGGCTTCACGGCCAAACAGCATTTCTGGCAATGTCCGGGGTGCCAGGCGTGGGACAGCTATCCGGCCAGACGCGTCGAAGAGCTGTAGAAATGACGCTGCCCCCGAAACGGCCCCTGGCCGCCCGGCACCACCGCCCGAGGCGCAGGCT
>JAYUXO010000305.1:0-3471 GCA_043753505.1 Comamonadaceae bacterium | reverse complement strand
AGTGCCCGTTCACCACCAGTTGGCAGAGCTGGACCCAGTTGGAGAGCTTCTCTGCCTGGCACAACACCGAGTTCGCCACGAAGGGCAACGGCATGCGTGGCACCGATGCACGCCTGTCGTTCAACACCCCGCTGCATGTGCGCCACATTGAAAACCTGTCCAACATGGCCAAGCAAGGTCTGTTTGTTTACAAAGGCCGTGGCAACGCGGCTGACGCCACCTATGTATCAGGCGAGTGCGCCATGTTCACGGGTTCATCGGCTTTGTATGGCAACCTGAAACGCAACGCCAAGTTCGGCTACGGCATTGGCGCCCTGCCCTACTACCCCGATGTGGCCGGCGCGCCACAGAACACGGTGATTGGCGGAGCCAGCCTGTGGACCATGTCGGGCAAAAAAGCCGAAGACTATCGTGGCGTGGCCGGGTTCTACGCCTTCCTGTCACGCCCCGAAGAAGCGGCCAAGAGCCACCAGCGCACCGGCTACCTGCCGCTGACCAAGGCGTCGTATGAAATGACCGAAAAGTCTAATTTCTACAAAGAAAATCCTGGAACGGATGTGTCGGTTACGCAGATGATTCGCAAGACCACCGACAAGTCACGCGGCATCCGCCTGGGCAATTTTGTGCAAATCCGCGCCATCAATGACGAAGAGCTGGAACAGGTCTGGGCCGGCAAGAAGACCGCGCAGGAAGCGCTGGATACGGCGGTGAAGCGGGGCAATGAGCAGTTGGAGCGGTTCCAGAAGGCGAATAAAGGTTGATGTCTTGCTCCCTCTCCCCTTGCGGGGAGAGGGATCTGCGTTCCAACAACCCCAGTGCAACGCAACCGCCTCACCCTCTCCCGCACGTGAAGCCGTCGGCTTCACGTGCGGGAGAGGGAGTAATACAAGCCAAATCGTCCTCAAGCCCAGGTATTCATTGCTCAAGCAGCTATTATTTTGATAGTAAATAACAACTGAACATTGTGGAAAAACGAGTCCGATTTAAATCCCGCTGGCTGCCCTGGCTGCTGGTGGCACCGCAAATGGTGGTGGTGCTCGTGTTTTTCTTCTGGCCTGCCAGTCAGGCGCTGTACCAAAGTCTGCTCAGCCAGGATGCGTTTGGCACCTCCACAGAATTTGTTGGCCTGGAAAACTTCAAAAACCTGTTTGCCGACAGCACCTACCTCGCCTCTTTCTACACCACTGCCGTGTTCTCGGCGCTGGTCGCCGTCAGCGGGCTGACCATTGCGCTGCTGCTGGCCGTAATGGCCGACAGCGTGCTTAAAGGCGCATCGGCTTACAAAACCTTGTTGATATGGCCTTACGCAGTAGCACCGGTGGTGGCAGGCGTGCTGTGGGTTTTCATGTTTGCATCGCCGATGGGGGTGGTGTCGTATGCGCTGCAATCCATCGGCATTCAATGGAATCATCTGCTGAACGCCAACCACGCCATGACGCTGATCGTGGTGGCCGCTGTGTGGAAGCAGATTTCGTACAACTTTCTGTTCTTCCTGGCGGGTTTGCAGTCCATCCCAAAATCATTGATAGAAGCTGCCGCCATTGACGGCGCATCGCCAGCCCGACGCTTCTGGACGATTATTTTTCCCCTGCTCTCGCCCACCACGTTTTTCTTGCTCGTAATTAATATCGTCTACGCCTTCTTCGATACCTTTGCCATCGTGGACGCTTCAACCCAGGGCGGCCCCGGAAAAGACACAGCCATATTGGTCTACAAGGTCTACTACGACGGCTTCAAAGCCATGGACCTGGGCAGCTCGGCGGCGCAGTCGGTGGTTTTGATGGTGATTGTGATTGCGCTGACGGTGATTCAATTTCGGTTTGTGGAAAAGAAAGTGAATTACTAACTTATGAAAACGGGAGCGCACACCTTCACCGCGGAGGCGCAGAGCGCGCAGTGGGCCGCAGAGATTGTTGCAAATAAAACATTCAGATTTCATTGTCCTCCTCTGACCCGTTTCCTCTGCGTTCTCTGCGCCTCTGCGGTAAATGACCCTGTATTAGCAAATGATTGAACGCCGTCCCATCTCCACCTTCATCTCTCACGCCATACTGATTCTTGGCGTGGTGTTGATAGCGTTCCCGTTGTATCTGGCAATCGTGGCGTCTACCCAGCCGCCCGACCAGATCGCGCAGTCCAACCCGCTCTCGCTCATTCCAGGCACATACTTTCTTGAAACTTATCAGCTAGCGTTGTTTGGGGGACAAAACAGCCGGGGCAGTACCTTTCCCCCTGCGCTACCCATGATGTGGGTGAGTTTGGTATCAGCCGTCGTGATTGCAGTAGGAAAAATCATTATTTCTTTGCTATCCGCATTTGCCATCGTCTATTTCCGCTTTCCACTGCGCAATATTGTTTTCTGGATGATTTTCATCACCCTGATGTTGCCTGTGGAAGTGCGCATCGGGCCCACTTACAAAGTGGTTTCCGATCTGGGCATGCTCAACAGCTACGCGGGTCTGACCATTCCACTGATTGCGTCAGCCACTGCCACCTTTCTGTTCCGCCAGTTCTTTTTAACCGTGCCCGATGAACTGGTGGAAGCCGCCCGCATGGACGGTGCCAGCCCCATGCGGTTTTTCTGGGACGTGCTGCTGCCCCTGTCCAAGACGTCCATTGCCGCGCTGTTCGTCATTCAATTCATTTACGGCTGGAACCAATACCTGTGGCCGCTGCTGGTAACGACTAACGAGAATATGTACCCAGTCGTTTTGGGTATCAAACGCCTGATTGCCGGTGAGGCCTACACCGAATGGAACGTCGTCATGGCCACCGCCATCCTGGCCATGCTGCCACCGGCGCTGGTGGTGATATTGATGCAAAGATGGTTTGTGAAGGGTCTGGTTGATACGGAAAAATGAATCTCTTCAACGCAGGGAAATACCTTCACCGCAGAGGCGCAGGGAACGCAGAGGAAGCGGGTCAGAGGAAAACCAAGAGAATTTTTCATAGTTTTAATTGAATTTAACTCTGCGGCCCTCTGCGAACTCTGCGTCTATGCGGCGAATGCCTTCAGACTTACTGGAAATTTATGGCAGCCATCAAACTACACAACGTCACCAAAACTTACGGCACCGGCCCCAAAGCCCTGCAGGTCATCCACGGCGTGAATGCCGATATTGCCGACCATGAATTCATCGTCATTGTCGGGCCCTCGGGTTGCGGCAAATCAACTTTGCTGCGTATGGTGGCAGGGCTGGAAGAAATCAGCAGCGGTGAAATCAGTATTGGAAACCGGGTGGTCAACGACCTGGAGCCAGCCGAACGCGATATTGCGATGGTGTTTCAAAACTACGCGCTGTACCCGCACATGAGTGTGTTTGACAACATGGCTTATGGCTTGAAAATCAAAAAAGTACCGGTCGATGAAATCAAGCAGCGGGTCGACAAAGCGGCGGGCATTCTCGAGCTGGGCCATCTGCTGCAACGCAAGCCCCGTGAGCTCTCCGGCGGGCAGCGCCAACGCGTGGC
>JAYUXO010000304.1:0-8539 GCA_043753505.1 Comamonadaceae bacterium | reverse complement strand
GCTCCACAAACGGCACGCCGCGCTGTGTGGCCAGCAGCGCACCCAGCGTGGTTTTGCCAGCCCCGCGCAGGCCGATAAGCGCCACCCGCTGCTCTCGGCCAGGCGCGTCGGCCAGGTTGAAGCTGCTGCTGAGCAGACCATACGCATGGTCCAGTTGCCCATCGTCCAGCCGTGCCAGCAAGCCTTGCACGCGGGCCAGTGCCGGGCGCGGCGCGTCTTGCAGCAAGTCCAGCAAGCTGATGTTGAGTGCCCGAGCGGCCGATTCCAGCGAGTTGATGGACACATTGCCCTTGCCGGTTTCCACATCGGCCAAAAAACGCTCGGACAAGCCTGAATCAGCCGCCAGCGTTTTTCGCGTTGTGCCCCGACGCGCCCGCCAAGCACGTACACGTGCACCCAGGTCTGCCATCGTGGCCTGCTGGGTCAACCTGGTGTGGGTGTCGGTATCGCTCATGGTTTGCGTAAATGACAAATACATTGGACTTGCAAGTACTTTGCAGTATGCTTCATATCAGTTGACTGTCAAGCAGTTTATTGCATCTTCGAAGGCTTTGTTCATGAAACTCAAAATTCTTGTTGGCACCATGACCAGCACTGCGGAGTATGTTGCCCAATCTATCGATATGGATTGCGCTGATCTGGTGGACGAAATTGAAGTCAAAGTCATGGATGGACTATCCATCGACGCATTTGATGAAAATGCACTTTATCTCATCTGCACATCCACCTACGGCTCAGGCGATGTGCCCGACAACGCCCGCGCGCTGTACGAATCGATGGCATCCGAACCTAAATTTTTAGGCCACGTGCGCTACGGCGTGATTGCCCTGGGCGACCGCACCTATCTACAAACCTACTGTTTTGGTGGCAAAAAGTTTGACGAACGGCTGCAAGGCTTGGGCGCGCAACGCATCGGCGAGGTGTGGTGTCACGACGCCAGCGCGGGCACGCTGGCCGAAAATGAGGGCACTGCTTGGTGCCGTGAATGGCTGGCACTGGCACTTCAGCAAGAATCCACCCCTGCGATGACGGGATAACTTTGCCTGCGGCGTTGATGACAGTTGACTGAACGGGCCCCCTCACTTCAGCGTGCCGTGCGTCATGGCCATCTGTCATATCGCTGCACAGCATCACGTCATTGATCATCAAATCAGGCTGTAGCCCTTGATTTATCTGCTCAAGCAGCTATACATTTCATAGCGGGTACATTCAGCGACGAGCCCGCTTTCTGACTTTATTCCAGCGGCTCCACCGGTACACCCAAAGGCACGGCGCACCTCCACAGCCACTTGATGGAAACCGCCAGGCTTTCTGGTCAAGGCGTGCTGGGCATACGCGAAAGCGACGTGGTGTATTCCGCAGCCAAGCTGTTTTTTGCTTACGCCTTGGGCAATGCGCTGACCTTCCCGATAAGCGTGGGTGCCACCACCCGTGCTGCTGCCCAGCCGCCCGACCCCAGGCGACGTGTTTGGCATCTTGAAGCAATACCAACCGACTGTTTTTTACGGCCTGCCCACCCTGTTTGCCTGGTTGCTGGCCGACTCCAACCGCCCTGCCCGCACCAAATTGAATTTGCGCATTTACGCCAGCGCCGGTGAGGCTCGGCCCGCCGAGATTGGCCGTCAATGGACGGACAACTATGGCTACGGCATTCTGGACGGCGCTGGCTCTACTGAAATGCTGCACACTTTCCTCTCCAACCGGCCCGGTCGGGTACGGCACCACCGACGTGCCAGTGCCCGGCTGCTCGCTGCGCATCGTGGGTGACGAGGGTCAGGTTTGCGGGCCCGGCGAGATCGGCAAGCTGCAGATCAACGGCTCCACCGCGGCGCTGTGTTGCTGGAACAATCGTAAGAAAACCAAAGCCACGTTTGCGGGTGAGTGGACGCGCAGCGGCGACAAAAACACGGCGGATGCTCACGGCTGCCACACCTATGGCGGACGTACCGACGACATGCTCAAAGTCGGCGGCATCGACGTCAGCCCTTTCGAGGTGGAAGCCAGATTGATGACCCACAGCGCCATACTTGAAGTGGCGGTGATTGGCGCGGCCGATGGCGAAGGGCTCGTCAAACCCAAGGCTTTTGTGGTGCCAGAGGCGGGGCAATGCGCCTCAGCCCAGGAGTTGCAAGCGCACGTCAAAAGCCAGCTGGCAGCCTGCAAATACCCGCGCTGGATTGAGTTCGTGGCGGCGTTACCCGAGACGGCGACAGGGGAAATTCAGCGGTACAAGTTGAGGGCGGGTTGAAAGACCCGCCCGCCTGTTCGGGTAACTCACAGGCCCTACCGACAAGCGCATGAAATACAGTGCATACATATCAATCTCACTTCATCCGAAAGACCCGTCATGACCTCTCGCCGCCTCGTCTTGTCCCGCAGCGCCGCCTTGATTGGCGCCGCCTCCACCGGCCTGCTGTTACCCGAGATTGCCCGCGCCCAATCGGGCAAGGTACGCGTAGGTTTGATGCTGCCTTACACCGGCACATTTGCCCAATTGGGCGTAGCCATCGAAAACGGCTTTCGCTTGGCCATTGACCAGCAAGGCGGCAAGCTGGGCGGGCGCGAGATTGAATGGTTCAAGGTGGACGACGAGTCCGATCCACCCAAAGGCGTCGAAAACGCCCAAAAACTGGTGCAGCGCGACAAGGTAGACGTGCTGGTGGGCACGGTGCACTCAGGTGTGCAAATGGGCATTCAGCGTGTGGCGCGCGAGTCGGGCGTGCTCAGCCTGATTCCCAACGCCGGTGTGCATGCCGCCACCCGCGCCCTGTGCGCGCCCAACGTGTTTCGCACCAGCTTCACCAACAGCCAGCCCACCCGGGCACTGGGCAAAGCCATGGTGGATCGCGGGCACAAAAAGGCCGTCTGGATCACCTGGAAATATGCGGCTGGCGACGAGGCGTTTGAAGGCTTTAAGGAAGGCTACCTGGCAGCGGGCGGCACCATCGTCAAAGAGCTGGGTCTGCCCTTCCCGCAGGTGGAGTTTCAAGCCTTACTGACCGAAATTGCCGCGTTGAAGCCTGATGCCGTAGCCTGTTTTTTTGCCGGTGGCGGCGCAGCCAAATTCATTCGCGACTACGCTGCAGCAGGTTTGAAAGGGAAGATTCCCTTGTATGGCTCCGGCTTCCTGACCGAGGGTGTGCTGGACGCCGCAGGCCCGGCAGCCGACGGCATCATCACCACCATGCACTACAGCGACTCGCTGGACACGCCGCGCAACCGCCAGTTCCGCCTGGAATACGCCAAAGCTTTCCGCCTGCAACCGGACGTGTACGCCGTGCAGGGCTACGACACAGGCCTGCTGCTGGCTCAGGGGGCTAATGCGGTCAAGGGCGATCTGTCCAACAAAGCCGCGTTGTACAAGGCGCTGGAAACCGCCACCATCGACAGCCCACGGGGCAAGTGGACCATGAGCCCGCAACACAACCCGATTCAGGATATTTACCTGCGTGAGGTGGCAAACAAAGAAAACAAGGTGATTGGGGTGGCTGCGAAGGCGCTGGCTGACAGCGGTGCGGGTTGCAAAATGGCTTGAAATCACACCCTTTCCCGCACCTGAACACAAAGACTTCGGCTTCGCGTGCGGGAGAGGACGTAAAACTGATGCGCCAATCCAATCGCTGAATTCGCCATGACCCTCTCGACCTACCTCCTCTACCTGGCCGCCGTAGCCCTGCTCATCCTCAGCCCTGGCCCCACCATGCTGATGTGCGTGACGAACGCCATCAACCACGGCCCGCGCCGCGCCATGACAGCAGTGGCTGGTTCTGTGACTGCCGTGCTGGGCGTCATGATTCTGTCGGCGCTGGGTTTGGGCGCGCTGTTGGCCGCGTCGGATACGGCGTTCACCATCGCCAAGGTGGTCGGCGCGGCGTATTTGATCTGGCTGGGCATCAAGACGTTTCGCAGTGCCGCGTCGCCCTTGCAACTGAGCTGTGAATCGCAAACGCAGGGACGGCGCTCCTTTTACTTGCAGGGCTTTTTGGTAGGTGCCAGCAACCCCAAAGCGCTGCTGTTTTTTGCCGCTTTTTTCCCGCAGTTCCTGAATCCCGCCGCACCTACGCTGCCGCAGTTTGCTGTGTTGGCGCTGACCTTTGTGGCATTTGAATTTGCTGTGCTCACCGCCTGCGCACTGGGCGTGTCACGCCTGGTTCCACTGTTGCAATCGACCGCACCAGTGCTGTGCATCAACCGTATTTGTGGCGGGCTTTTTACGCTGATGGGCGCGACACTGTTATTGACACGTCGTCAAGCCTGAACATGAAGCCCCGACGGTTGCTCACTGTTTGTAGCGCCCTGCCCCCGAGGGGGCCGCTGTGTCTGTGGCCCGGCGAAGCCGGAAGGTGATGCCCCCACGGTTGCTCACGTCGTGTAGCGCCCTGCCCCCCGAGGGGGCGGCTGCGCCTGTGGCCCGGCGAAGCCGGTTCCACGGCCCCTGTTTGAAGTAATAACCCGCTCTTTTTCGACCATGGACACCGCCCAAATCCTGATTCAGCTCCTGAACAGCGTGCAGTACGGCCTGCTGCTGTTCATGCTGGCCGCCGGCCTGACGCTGATCTTCGGCATCATGGGCGTGGTGAACCTGGCGCATGGCAGTTTTTACATGCTGGGGGCTTACCTGGCCTGGTCGTTGTCAGCAGCGTTTGGTAGCCTGACGTTGGCGATTCTGGGCGGTGCGGTGCTGGCTTTGCTGTTTGGCCTGGCGCTCGAATGGCTGCTGTTTCGCCACTTTTACAAGCGCCCGCACCTGGACCAGGTGCTGTTGACCTTCGGCCTGATCTACATCTTTGAAGAGCTGCGCTCCATCGTCTGGGGCGACGATGTGCACGGCGTGCCTATTCCCGATCTGCTGGCCGCATCCATTCCGCTGACCGACAACTTGTCTTATCCGGTGTACCGCCTGTTTATGTCCGGCGTGTGCCTGTTGCTGGCGCTGGGCCTGTACGTGCTGATTGCCAAAACCCGCCTGGGCATGAAAATTCGCGCCGGGGCGTTCAACCGTGACATGGCAGAGGCCCTGGGCATCAACATCAAGCTGATTCACGCCACCGTATTCGCGCTCGGCGTGGGCCTGGCCAGCGTGGCTGGCATGATTGCCGCGCCGATTGCCAGCGTCTACCCCAACATGGGCTCGCAGGTGCTCATCATGTGTTTCGTGGTGGTGGTGATCGGCGGCATCGGCTCGGTGCGTGGTGCATTGATTGCGGCGCTGCTGGTGGGCTTGGTGGACACGTTTGGCAAGGTGCTGCTGCCGCAGGTGGCGGGCATGCTGGTGTATGTGCTGATGGCAGGAGTGCTGTTATTCAAACCTGAGGGCTTGTTCAAACAATGAGCTTTAAAACATCCTTCACCGCAGAGGCGCAGACAACGCAGGGGGACACAGAGGAGAAAGCCTTGTTGTTTTTACTCTGTGAACCTCTGCGTTCCCTGCGCCTCTGCGGTGAGGGTTTTCGCGTATGAGCACCCCCACCGCCAACATCGAAACCCTCCCCCGCAGCCTGCAGGTGGCGCTTGCGCTGTGCCTGGTCGCGTTGGTTGCCTTTCCCGTCGTGGGCAGCGAGTTCTACGCCCAGATGGTCGCCCGCATGATGATTCTGGCCATCTTTGCCATGAGCCTGGATTTGCTGCAGGGCGTCACCGGTCTGGTGTCTCTGGGCCATGCGGCGTTTTTTGGTTTGGCGGGCTATGCGCTGGCCTTTCTCACCCCGGCCAATGAGCCTGGCAGCCTCTGGATCAGCCTGCCGCTGGCGGTGCTGGCATCGGCTGCGGCTGCGCTGCTGATTGGCTTTTTTGTGGTGCGCACGCATGGCATCTACTTCATCATGGTCACCATGGCGTTTGCACAGATGGTGTTTTATGTGTTCTTCGACAACAAGGCGCTGGGCGGGTCAGACGGCTTGTATGTGAACTTCAAGCCTGATGCTTCAGTGCTCGGCTTCACACCGTTTGACCTGAACCACAAGCTGACTTTTTACTACTTCACGCTGGTCTGCCTGGTCGGCGTTTATTTCTTCTTGCGGCGCGTGCTGTTCAGCCCGTTTGGCCGTGCGCTGGCTGGCATTCGGGTCAACGAGCACCGCATGCGGGCCATGGGTTTTGGCACCTTTAGCTACAAGCTGGCCGCCTTCACGCTGGCCGGTGCACTGGCAGGCCTGGCGGGCTATTTGTGGGGTGTGCAAACCGGCTACATCAACCCCGAGTTAATGGGTTTTCACATGAGCGCGCATGCCATCATGATGGTGATTCTGGGTGGCATGGGCAACTTTGCGGGGGCGATTGTGGGTGCTTTTGCGTTTGAATACTTGTTGCATGTATTCAAGGATTTACCCACCATCGGCACGGTGAGGCTGGGCAAGCATTGGCAGCTATGGATGGGCATTTTTATTGTGCTTATTGTCGTTTTTGCGCCGCGGGGATTACTGGGGCTGCTGCAAAAATGGATGCGCAAGTGAACCCTGCATTGCGGGCGACCCATCTGGTCAAGCGTTTTGGCGGTCTGGCAGCCGTCAACGACGTGTCGCTTGACCTGCACAAGGGCCGCATTCACGCGGTCATCGGTCCCAACGGCGCGGGCAAATCCACACTGGCCAATCTGCTGTCGGGCGACATGCCGCCCACCTCGGGCAGCGTGGTCTTGAACGGCATGGACACAACCGGCTGGGCTCCTGAAAAAATTTCGCGCCAGGGCTTGGGGCGTAGCTACCAGAAGACCAACATCTTTTTGCCCTTCACCGTGCAGGAAAACGTGCGCCTGGCCGCCCAGTCACGCGCGCCCGAAGCTTTCAAGATACTTAAAAGCGCTATCAATAGTGAAGCTGCTCGAGCAATATCTGCCTGGGCTATCGATCTATCTGGCTTGAAAGACCGCGCGTGTGCCATTGCGGGCACCATCAGTCACGGCGAGCAGCGCCAGCTTGAAATCGCCATGACGCTTGCCACCCAGCCGCAGGTGCTGCTGCTGGACGAACCCCTGGCCGGCATGGGCGTGGCCGAAGCCCAGCGCATGGTGGAGCTGCTGCTGAAAATTAAGGCCGACCACGCCATCCTGCTGGTAGAGCACGACATGGACGCCGTGTTCGCCCTGGCGGACCAGCTCACCGTGATGGTCAACGGCCAGGTAATCGCCAGTGGCGCTCCCGCCGATGTGCGAGCTGATGCGGGTGTTCAGGCGGCGTACCTGGGGGAAGAACATACGGGGGAGGACGCAGAAGTCGCAGAAGTTACGTAGAAGTTACGCAGAAACCGTAAGAGAACTTCCAAAAAACTTCTTTGAATTCTTCTTAGACTTCTGCGTAACTTCTACGTAACCTCTGCGAACGCTGCGTCCTCCCCCTGACTTCAGCTTACCTATGACCCACCTGATCGAAGCCAAAAACCTCAACACCCACTATGCCGCCAGCCACATCCTTCGCGATGTGAACTTCTTTGTGGCGCGCGGTGAAACCGTGGGTTTGATGGGCCGTAACGGCATGGGCAAAAGCACGCTGCTCAAAAGCATCATGGGCCTGGTCAAACCCAGCAGCGGCACAGTACATGTGACCGGTCGCGATATGACGGGCCGTGCGCCGTATGAAATTGCTCAGCTAGGCGTTGCCTATGTGCCCGAGGGTCGCGGCATCTTTGGCAATTTGAGCGTGGTGGAAAACCTGAAGATGGCTGCGCGCGCGGGTGTCAGCGGCAAACGCGACTGGACCTACGAGCGCGTGCTGGACACCTTTCCACGGCTGAAAGAACGCCTGGGCCACGGTGGCCAGCAACTCAGCGGCGGCGAGCAGCAGATGCTCACCATCGGCCGCGCCTTGATGACCAACCCCGACATGCTCATTCTGGACGAAGCCACCGAAGGTCTCGCGCCGCTGATCGCCCGCGAAATCTGGCGCATCTGTGGGCTGATTCGCGAAACTGGCATCAGCAGCGTGATCGTCGACAAAAACTGGAAACACGTCACCCAAATCACGGACCGCAATGTGATTCTGGTCAAGGGGCAAGTCGTGTTTGAGGGCAGCTCGCAGTCGCTACGGGCACAGCCTGACGTGTTGACGCAGCATCTTGGGGTTTAGTAACCCGCCCACTCTGCCGGGGGTTGTGCCTTGGTTTTGTCACGTGTGCATTTTTTGGTTACTGCGAGTTACACATCGCGCGCCATGAAGTTCCTCGGGGGATGAAAAGCAAAACTTCAAGAAAGCTTGCCATGCTAAAAAATTCTGCGTTGGTTGTTGCAGCCATTGCCTTTATCACTGGCGCGGATTGCAAGATGAGCAATGACAACGGCTCGTTCAACGCGAAATCGGGCGATAACACCCCCGCCCGTCGCTCCAACAAAGATCTGGATATCACCTGCTCCCAAAGCGGCCTCCCGATGCCAAGGGCCGCGCCATTTCCCGTGCCAACGCGGGACTGGCTGGCAACATCATTTTTGGCGGCGGCATCGGCGCCATCATCGACCACAACAAGGGCACGGCATACACCTACCCCAACTGGATCCAGATGATTTTTGGCGAAACCCTGGTGTTTGACCGCCGTGACGAAAAAGAAGGTG
>JAYUXO010000303.1:0-21161 GCA_043753505.1 Comamonadaceae bacterium | reverse complement strand
ACGGGGTTACCAGATTGAGTGGCACGAATACCCGATGGCGCATTCGGTGAGCCCACAGGAGGTAGCGCACTGGAATGCGTGGCTGATGAAGGTGCTATCGGTGAATGCTATTGAATAGATAGCTGGCTGAGCAGTTTCTACAGGGGCTGGTGGCCGATTTGGCTTGAATTTTTGGCCATTTTTTATGTGAGAAGGCGTTATTGGCCCTTAAACTTCACCGCCAAACTGTTTAACCAGGTTGGCGATGTATTTGTCCACCAGTTTTTCAAACTCGCTCTCCACCACCGGCGCCACCACCATCTTCATCAGGCCGGGTAACGGCACCATCACCTCGCCGTCAATTTTCAAAGTGATGGCGGTGGATTTCTTGTTGTCGGTAAGGGTCCACTGGCCACCGACCAGCGCATTGCCCACGCCCGCCACCGGCGTCCACACCACGGTGCCTTTGGCTTTGTTGCTCACGTATTTGCTGGCATAAACCGTTTGAATGTTCACTTGCGACGTGCCCACTTTCTGCATTTCCCACTTGTAGACCCCGTCGCCCATGTCGGTCAACTTGTCTACTTTGGGAAAATGGCTCACAGAGGAGGGCACGTCAGAGAGCAGGGCAAATACGTCGGCGGCTTTGGCTTTGACTTCGAACTCGTAGCCCAGATCAATTTTTACGTTCACGGTCATGGCTTGTCTCCAGTGGTTGGAAGTGATTGGAAGTGATTGGAAGTGATTGGTGCGAGACGATTCTGCCACCGGCCACCCGGCACGCGATGGCGTGGAAACCCCCGCCAGCAAGTTTCATGCAGAGGTGGTAAGTTCGCCCGCCGACCTGAACCAGCCGCACCCAACCGGATAGAAGACTTGATCACAAAAGCGCTGGAGACACTTTTCCCATGACCACATTGCCAACCCTGTCCCTGCCTGGATCTAACCTTGAGCTGACCGCCGAACGCCTTCAAGGCATGCGCCGCGGCATTGAAAAAGAAAGTCTGCGTGCCCTGCCCGGCGGTGGTCTGGCTCTCACGCCGCACCCCAAAGCCCTGGGCTCGGCGCTCACACACCCACACATCACGACTGATTACAGCGAGTCGCAACTGGAGCTCATCACCGGCGTGCATGCCACGGTGGAAGGCTGCCTCGAGGAACTCACCCAGGTGCACCAGTACACCTACCGCGCGTTGGGTGACGAGATGCTGTGGGTTAGCTCCATGCCCTGCAACCTGCCTACCGACGAGACCATTCCCATTGGTCGCTACGGCTCGTCCAACGTGGGCCGCTCCAAGAGCGTTTACCGCATGGGCCTGGCCCACCGCTACGGTCGGCGCATGCAAACCATCAGCGGCATTCACTACAACTGGTCGCTGCCGGGCGTGACCAGTCCGCAATACTTTGGCCTGATTCGCAACTTTCGCCGCCATGCGTTTTTGCTGCTGTATTTGTTCGGTGCGTCGCCAGCCATGTGCCGCAGTTTTGTGGAAGGCCGCCCGCACGAGCTGCAGGCGCTCACACCCTCCACCATGTACATGCCGCACGCTACCAGCCTGCGCATGGGCCGCCTGGGCTACCAAAGCGACGCGCAGGCCAGTCTGGCCGTCAGCTACAACGGCCTGGATGGCTATGCCGCCTCTTTGCATGAAGCGCTCACACGGCCTTACCCTGCCTACGAGATGGTGGGCGTGACCAACCCCGGCGGCGACTACAACCAGCTGGCCACCAGCCTCCTGCAAATTGAAAACGAGTTTTACGGCACCATTCGCCCCAAGCGCGTCATACGCCCCGGCGAGCGCCCGTTGCATGCGCTGCGCGAGCGCGGTGTGGAGTATGTGGAGGTGCGCTTGATGGACCTGGACCCGTTCGTGCCGGTGGGTATCAAGGCCCAGACCTTGCGGTTTCTGGACGTGTTTTTGCTGCACTGCCTGCTGGCTGACAGCCCGCCTGATAGCCCGCAAGAAATTGCCATCCTGGGCCGCAACCAGCATCGCACCGCTGCGTATGGTCGCCAGCCAGGCGTGATGCTGGAGCGCGGTGATCAGGAGATTTCGTTGACTGAATGGGGATCCGAGCTGATCGCTGCGTGTCAGCCGATTGCCGCCGCCCTGGACGCGGCGCACGCAACCACCGACCACGCCCACGCCCTGCAAGCCGCCCAGACCTTGCTGGAAGACCCGTCCTTGTTGCCCTCGGCCCGGGTGCTATCAGTCATGGCGGAGGAGCATGAGAACAGCTTCACTGACTTCGTGCAGGCACGTTCCGACAAAACCCGCACCAAGCTGCTCGGCCTGCCCTACGGCGCGGGTTTGAACACCCGCCTGGAGTCGATGGCCAAACGTTCTATTGCTGATCAGACGGCAGTGGAGGCCGCAGACACCTTGTCGTTTGAAGAATTTCGCCGTAGTTACGTCAGTGCTGCGGGTCTGACGGTGTAGCTATTTCACCGTCATCGTGATGCGCTCGCTGAGCACCGGCTGGTGATGTGGAATGTGGTTCTGGTCGGCCAGCATCAACTGCAGTGTGTGGCTGCCGGGCTTGAGCTCCAGGCTGGCTTCGGTTTGACCCAGGCCAAAGTGGCGGTGGTTGTCGTCTGCTGGTAGCGGGTTGTTCACATCAACTTTGGCAAGATCCACCAGCACATGGTGATGGCCCGTCCCGGCTAGTTCCACGCCGGCCGGTGCCACGCCCATGCCACGCAAACCAAACTGCACACGAACCGGGCTGGTCACCACATCACCATTTTTCAGGTTGATGAAATACAACGAGGCACCCGCGGGTGCAAGCACTTTTTTGTAGCCTGCAGGTAGTACCGCGAGGCTGGCTTCCATCTGGACAGGTGCGGTTGCAGGCGCGATCACAGGCGCGATAACAGGCGTACTAGAAGTCGCCGGGGCCATGCTGGATGCGCAGCCCAAGAGGGTGATGGCAGTCAGCGTGGCGATCATCAAGGGGGCGAAGTTCAGTCGGGTCATCCGTGTCTCCGGTGGGGGTTTTATTGAGTTGCAATCCGCAAGATGGCGGCGGTGCATCGTATGGCGAAGTCAACCCATCGCACTGTTTGCAAAAAATTGGCTTTTTTGAGTCGTGCCCTCACGGGTGAGGCCGCCCGTGGGGCCATGGGGCACAGTCATTCCCAGGTGTCGCCCTGTTTGGTTAGAATCTGCCGCATTCCGAGGAGCGTTGCAGCGCAAACTTTCGACAGTTGCGTGAGGCTCGGAACATCAGCTTGCAACGACGCTCACCCACAGCCTGTGGGGTGAGCGCTTTTATTCCCCAGCGTTTGTTTCCCGCACGGCCGTGGCCAGTCTTCTTGATGACTTCCTCAAACTTTATGGAAAGTAAACACATGAACGCCCGTACAAACTCCGACCTGCTTCGCACACCCCTTTTCACCGACTACGCCATTGCCGATATCGGCCTGGCTGAATGGGGCCGCAAAGAGATCAAGATCGCCGAAACCGAAATGCCCGGCCTGATGGCCATCCGCGAAGAATTTGCTGCTGCCCAACCTCTAAAAGGCGCGCGCGTCACCGGCAGCCTGCACATGACGATTCAAACTGCTGTGCTGGTGGAAACCTTGCAAGCCCTGGGCGCACAAGTGCGATGGGCGTCGTGCAACATTTTTTCTACGCAAGACCACGCCGCTGCTGCCTTGGCGGCCGCTGGCACGCCGGTGTTTGCGCACAAGGGCGAAAACCTGGACGACTACTGGAAGTTCACGCACAACATCTTCGAATTTGCTGGTGCCAAAAACACCGCCGAAGAAGGCCCGAACATGATTCTGGACGACGGTGGTGACGCAACCCTGCTCATGCATCTGGGCACCCGCGCGGAGACCGACATTTCCCTGTTGGCCAACCCCGGCAGCGAAGAAGAAATCTGTCTGTTCAATGCCATCAAAGCCAAACTCGCTGAAGACGGCACCTGGTATAGCCGCCGCCTGAAAAACATTGTTGGCGTGACTGAAGAAACCACCACTGGTGTGCTGCGCTTGAATGAAATGTCGGCAAAAGGCACGCTCGCCTTGCGTGCCATCAACGTGAACGACTCGGTCACCAAGAGCAAGTTTGACAACCTGTACGGTTGCCGCGAGAGCCTGGTAGACGCCATCAAGCGCGCCACCGATGTAATGATTGCCGGCAAGGTGTGCGTGGTGGCCGGCTATGGCGACGTGGGCAAGGGCAGCGCACAAGCCCTGCGTGCCCTGTCCGCACAGGTGTGGGTTACCGAAATTGATCCCATCAACGCGCTGCAAGCCGCGATGGAAGGCTACAAAGTGGTCACCATGGAATACGCCGCTGACAAGTGCGATATTTTCGTGAGCGCCACCGGCAACAAAAACGTGATCACTTACGCCCACATGGCGGCGATGAAAGACCAGGCCATCGTCTGCAACATCGGCCACTTTGACAATGAAATTGACGTGGTCTCGCTGAACAACTGCACCTGGGAAGAGATCAAGCCGCAAGTCGACCATGTGATTTTCCCGGACGGCAAACGCATCATCATGCTGGCCAAAGGCCGCCTGGTGAACCTGGGTTGTGGCACCGGACACCCTTCGTTTGTGATGTCGTCTTCGTTTGCCAACCAGACCATTGCGCAGATCGAGCTGTTCACCAAACAGGCTGACTACGAAGTGGGTAAGGTTTATGTGTTGCCCAAGCACCTGGACGAGAAAGTGGCACGCCTGCACCTGAAAAAAGTCGGCGCCACGCTGAGCGAGCTGAGCGACGAGCAGGCGGCTTACATCGGGGTGAGCAAGAACGGCCCGTACAAGGCCAACGCGTACCGGTATTGAGCGGCTAGGGGTTGCTGGGAGGCGAAATTGGGGGCGCGAAATTGGGGTCATATCCCAATTCAAGACGAGATTTTTCCGGCGCGCGCAGCGCTGGTTCGAAATTCGGCTCTGACCTCAATTGTGGGTCTCCAATTTTGAATCCCAACAGCCCCATGCGCGCCGACCAACTCCTTGTTACCCGTGGCCTGGCCACCACCCGCTCGCAGGCCCAGCGCCTGATTGCAGCGGGTGCGCGTTGGCACGATGGCGCGCGGTGGAAGCCGGTAACCAAGAACGGTGACGAGCTACCCCCGCACGCACAGCTTGAATTGCTGGACACCGCCGAATCGCGCTATGTCTCGCGCGGAGGTTTGAAGCTGGAAGCTGTGTTGAACGACGCAGCTTTTAATGTGGCGGGTCTGCAATGCCTGGACGTGGGCCAGTCTACCGGCGGCTTCACCGACTGCTTGCTGCAGCAGGGCGCGGTGCATGTGGTAGGTGTGGACGTGGGGCATGGCCAGTTGCACCCCCATTTGCGCGCCGATGCGCGCGTGACGTGTGTAGAGAACATCAACGCACGGTATTTAAATACTACTGATTTGATAGCTGCTCTAGCAGGTGCTACAGGGTCTAGCAGCACATTTGGCTTGAATTTCCAGGGGTTTGACCTGATCGTAGGCGACCTGTCGTTCATCTCCCTGACACTGGTTTTGCCAGCATTAACCCCGCTCCTCAAACCCACCAGCGCGCTGCTTATGCTGGTTAAACCCCAGTTTGAGTTGCAGCCAGCGCACATCGGCAAAGGCGGCCTGGTGAAAGACCCGGCGTCGTACGCCCAGGTGGAACAACGCATCCGAACCTGTTGCAGTGACTTGGACCTGCAGGTCACCGGCTGGTACGACAGCGCCATTGCCGGTGGCGACGGCAACCGCGAGTTTTTTGTGTACGCCCGGCAGGCAGCGAATGACAAATGACGGATAACGAATGACCCATACACCATGAATCCCACCACCGTCTTCCCCATCAGCCTGGAATTCTTTCCGCCCAAAACACCTGAAGGCGCTGAAAAACTGCGCGTGGTCCGCCAGCAGTTGTACCCCCTGAAGCCGCAGTTCTGCTCAGTGACCTTCGGTGCGGGCGGATCCACCCAAGATGGCACCTTGCAAACCGTGCGCAGCATCATGGCCGAGGGTTGCCCTGCTGCGCCGCACTTAAGTTGCATCGGCCAGACGGCAAGCAGCATTCGCGAACGTTTGGCGGCGTATGCGGCTGCCGGCGTCAAACGCATCGTCGCCTTGCGGGGTGACCTGCCTAGCGGCTACGGCAGTGGAGGCGAGTTCCGCTACGCCAGCGACCTGGTTGCCTTTGTGCGCGCCGAGACCGGCCAGCAATTCCACATCGAGGTAGCCGCCTACCCCGAAACCCACCCCCAGGCCAAAAACCCGATGGCTGACCTGGATGCATTTGCCGCAAAAGTGAAAGCCGGTGCCGACAGCGGCATCACCCAGTATTTTTTTAACAGCGACGCCTACTTTCGCTACCTGGACGATCTGGAAAAAATCGGCATCACCACCCCCATCGTGCCCGGCATCATGCCGATTACCAGCTCCACCCAGCTCATGCGTTTTTCCGACGCCTGCGGCGCCGAAATTCCCCGCTGGATTCGCATGCGCCTGCAAGCCTTTGGCGACGACACCGCCAGCATCAAAGCCTTTGGCCTGGACGTGGTGACCGACCTGTGCGAACAACTGCGCGCCGTGGGCACACCGGGCCTGCACATCTACACCATGAACCAAAGCGCGGCCACGCTGGCAATCTGTGAGCGGCTGGGTTTGGGTAGGGCTTGGGTTTAGGGTTGGGGTCAGTTGCGTTGATTACTATCATTTCGATAGCTGCTTGAGCAGTATACAAAAGGGCTGGTGGCCAATTTGGTTTGCAACTGTCAGATTTGATGACAAATGGCCGTGTCCGTCATGCTCCATGGACGCAGAGACTTACTGTTGATGCGGGTAGCTTCAGGCTTTACGCAAATCCACCACCCGCCGCGCCTTGCCCGCGCTGCGCTCCACGCCGCCTTCGCCGCGCAGCTCGATGCGCGCGGAGGTGCCGATGTAGGTCTTGATATCGTGCGCCAGTTGCTGCGCGGCGGCTTGTGCAACAGGTGAATCAAGGGCGATGCCAGCACGCACCTCCACCACCACCGCCAACGCGTCCATGGGGCCTTCTTTGCTCAGTAAGCACTGGTAGTGCGGGGAGAGCTCGACACGTTTCAAAATCAGTTCTTCGATCTGCGTAGGAAACACGTTCACGCCGCGCACGATCATCATGTCGTCGCTGCGGCCGGTGACTTTTTCCATGCGGCGCATGGTGCGGGCGGTTCCGGGCAGCAAGCGCGTGAGGTCGCGGGTGCGGTAGCGAATGATGGGCAAGGCTTCCTTGGTCAAGCTGGTGAATACCAGCTCGCCGAGGTGGCCATCAGGCAAGCTCTGGCCGGTTTCGGGGTCAATGATTTCCGGGAAAAAATGGTCTTCCCAAATGGTGGGGCCGTCTTTGGTTTCCAAGCATTCATTGGCCACGCCGGGGCCCATCACCTCGGACAGGCCGTAGATGTCCACAGCATCCAGCCCCATGCGCTGTTCAATGGCAGCGCGCATGTCGTTGGTCCACGGCTCTGCCCCAAAAATGCCCAGGCGCAAGCTGCTGTTCGCCGGGTTCAAGCCCTGGCGTTCAAACTCGTCGGCAATCGCCAGCATGTAGCTGGGTGTGACCATGATGATGTCGGGTTTGAAGTCGGCAATCAGCTGCACCTGCCGCTCGGTCTGCCCACCGCCAAACGGCACCACGGTCAGGCCGAGTTTTTCCGCGCCATAGTGCGCGCCCAGGCCGCCGGTGAACAGGCCATAGCCATAGCTGATGTGCACCAGATCGCCCGGCCTTGCGCCGCTGGCGCGGATGCTGCGCGCCACCAGATTGGACCAGGTGTCAATGTCGTTTTGCGTATAGCCCACCACCGTGGGCTTGCCGGTGGTACCGCTGCTGGCATGGATGCGTGCACAGCGCTCGCGCGGCACCGCAAACATGCCAAACGGGTAGCTGTCGCGCAGGTCTTTTTTGGTGGTGAACGGGAACCTGGACAAGTCCGCCAGGCTGCGGCAATCATCAGGGTGCACACCCACCGCGTCGAACTTGGCGCGATAAACCGGCGAGTTGGCGTAAGCATGGCGCAAGGTGGCCCTCAGACGCCGCAGTTGCAGGGTGCGCAGCTCGTCGGTGCTGGCTTTTTCGATGGGGTCTAGAGGGAAGGTTTTCATGGTTCGTGGGATTGAATTCGGACTTCCTGACTTCTGGCTGTCCGCATTCAAACCACCGTTCCAGATATCTGCGCGCTTTTGCCGCGAAACATCGCGACCACCTCGCCCTGCTGGTTGCTCAGCCGCATGTCATACACGCCGTGGCGACCTTGCAGAACCTGCTCGACTCCCTCGCAGGTCAGGACATCACCGAGCTGGGCGGGCTTGAGAAATTCAATGTGCGCGCTGGCTGCCACGGTGGACTGGTTGCGGCTGTTGCAGGCAAACGCGAAGGTGCTGTCGGCCAGGGTAAAAATGAAGCCGCCGTGGCAAATGCGGTGGCCATTCAGATGCAGTTCCTGCACCGTCATGCGCATGACCGCGCGGCCTGGCTCGCAGCTGACCAGCTCCATGCCCATGGTCTGGCGGCTGGCACGGTCAGCGGCGAACATGAATTGGCCGACGCGTCGGGCCAGTGTTTTTGCTTCGGTCATGGTTGTGGCGCCCGATGACGGGATGAATTTGCCGCTGCGCGACTTGAATGATGGATGACTGGGGCATGCAAACACATTGCTGATCCCGTCATCGCGCGCAGCGCATCATCAAAGCGCAGCAGGTCATCAGGTCAATGCCCCCGAAATACAGGCACGCGCTTTTCTCGAAATGCCATCACGCCTTCAATGTAGTCATGCGTTTTGCCCATGGCCGACTGCGTGTCGCGTTCGACATTCAACTGCTCGCTGAAGGTGCGCTGGAGGCTGTCTCGCAGAATGTGGCGGGTGGCTACCAATGCTTTGGTGGGCATGGCGGCGAGCTTGCTGGCAGTGGCAACAGTGGGCTCAACGCAATCGCCCTCCACCACGTCCCAAATCAGACCCCATTCCTTGGCTTGTGCGGCAGTCAGTTTGTCGCCCGTCATCGCCAGTGCCATGGCCCGCGCCATGCCCAGGCGCTGCGGCAGCAGCCAGGTGCTGCCTGCGTCGGGAATCAAACCAATCTTGCTGAAAGCCTGAATGAAGCTGGCGGAGTTGGACGCAATCGCGATGTCGCAAGTCATTGCCAGCGACATACCCGCGCCCGCTGCCACACCGTTGACTGCCGCAAGCGTGGGCATGCGCAGGTTTTGCAGACGGCGGGCGGTGACGTTGAAAGCCTGGTCGATCACTGGGCCAGGGTCGGCGCGCTGCACCAGGTCAGGGCCTGGCTCAAAGTCAAATTCCGCCAGATCGGCTCCCGCGCAAAAGCCACGGCCAGCACCGGTGATGACCAATGCGCGAATTTGTGGGTCGGCCTCGGCCTTGTCCAGCGCAGCCCACAGGTCGCGGTGCATCTGGCGCGTAAAACTGTTGAGTGCCTGCGGGCGATTCAGCGTGAGCAAAACCACGCTGGCACGCTGCTCAAACCAAACGGTGGACTCGGTCATTCAGGACTCCTTGATGTGCCTTTTTACCATTAGCCAACCGCTCGGTTGGTGAATGTTTTCCCTTGGGTATATTCAGTCCCCCCAATAGGAGAAACCGCATGACCTACGAGCTCATCACCGTCCGCACCGAAGCCGAAAAAGTCGGCATCGTCACCATCAACCGGCCCAAGCAACTCAACGCGCTGAACAATCAGGTGATGGATGAACTGGGCGCGGCCCTCAAAGCCTTTGACGCCGACCCTGCCATTGGCTGCATGGTGGTGACCGGCAGCGAAAAAGCCTTTGCCGCCGGGGCTGACATTGGGGCCATGGCCAGCTACAGCTTTGCCGATGTGTACAAGGGCGACTACATCACCCGCAACTGGGAAACCGTTCGCAGCATTCGCAAGCCCGTGATCGCCGCCGTGAGCGGTTTTGCACTGGGCGGCGGCTGCGAGCTGGCCATGATGTGCGACTTCATCATCGCTGCCGACAACGCCAGATTTGGTCAACCCGAGATCAAGCTGGGCATCATCCCCGGTGCGGGCGGCACCCAGCGCCTGCCGCGCGCGGTAGGCAAAGCTAAAGCGATGGATATGGCGCTCACCGGTCGCATGATGGACGCGGCAGAGGCTGAACGCGCGGGCCTGGTCAGCCGCGTGGTGCCGCTGGACAAATTGATGGAAGAAACCCTGGGCGCCGCGCTCATGGTGTGCGAGTACTCGCAGATTGCAGTGATGGCCGCCAAAGAATCGATCAACCGCGCCTTTGAATCCGGCCTGTCCGACGGTGTGATGTTCGAGCGCCGCCTGTTCCACGCGCTGTTTGCCACGGCAGACCAGAAAGAGGGCATGGACGCGTTTGTAAACAAACGCAAGGCGGTGTTTGGGCATCAATAAAGCGAATGAGCGCGTTGATGCATCAAAAAGCCCTCTTGACCCGGTAAATACTGCTCAAGCAGCTATCAATTCAAGAGTAACTCTCCCTTGAAAATAGAAGCCTGATCACTTGGCCTTGACCACCACCTGAATGGCGGTACCGTCCGGCTGCACCACCCATCGCAAGTTGTCAGCCACTTCCTTTTCAGACTCTGGCGGCGGCCTGGCCATCCAGCATTGCTCAGGCTTGAGCTGGGCGCGGGCAATTGCTTCTACTGCCCGGCCGTCTGGCGCTGCGCCGACAGCACGACCGGCTCGTCTGCCCCGGCGCTGACCGACAAAGCCGAGGCGACCAGCGTCACGGTCTGCGGTGTTTCCAGCACGTAGACCAGCGCCGGTTCCTGGCTGCAGGCCGTGGCCAGCATGGCCAGGTGTGTGATGCATAAAGCCGGGCGCATAAAAGTCGTATGAGCCCTCGGGCTACGGCACCAGCCGCCTGACCTCGTCGGTCAGCAGCAAAAACTCTTCCTCGCGGGTTGGGCGGGTGATGCGGCGCAGTGGGCCGGGAGCTTCCTGGCTCCAGCGTGTCCAGCTGCCGTTGGCTTCCAGACGGCCGATGGCCTGGCCGTTTTGCAGCAACTCAATGGTGATGACAGGTGGGCCGGGCATGGGAGTGGGGTCGGCACCCGCCTGGAGTGACAGTGCACTGCTGGCCCAGTCGGTCGCGCTGGGTTCCTGTGTGCGCAGCAGGTTGGCCAGGGTTTGGGCGCGGGCGCGGAGAACAACGCTGGTTTGGCCTTGCACGGTAATGCGTGCTTGCGTCCAGCCCGGGGTGAGCATGCGTTCGCGATCCTGCAGGTTGGGCTCCAGCCGGATGATGGGGGCGGCGGATGGCGGGGTTACTGGCGCTGCTGAGGGCATGGCGGGCGCTGGGGCGGCAGCAGGCGCTAAAGGTGAAGGTGAAGGTGAAGGTGAAGGTAAAGCAGGCGCTGCGGGCGCAGCCCCCGGCGAAACAGCGGGTCTGGACGCGCCCATGCCGACTGAATCGGCGCTTGCGGGGGGCGAAGCCAGGACTTTGCTTTCGGCGGGCAGGGGAGCTAAGGGCTTGGGGTTGGACTTCAACACAGGCGGCGCTGCACCGGCTGCCTGGGACGCTGGTGTCGGCGGCGACGGCAGGGGCGTCGGCGACGGTACAGGTGCGGCATTGCGCGCCTGCGTGTTCGTTGCGTCAAAGCGTTTGTCGCTTGAGGTCTCGGCGCTGGTGGCTGGGGTGCCGGACGGGGTGGTGCGAGTGCCCGCTGGTTCTACCGGTGGCGAAGCCGCGGTTTCTTTCGATTTTGGGCCAGCATCTGCCTGTGCACGCGCTGAGGGTTTGGCCGGAGGCGTCGCTGGCGTTGGAAGCGATGGTAGGGGGGACGCGGCTGGCGAAGCGCGGGTAGCGGGTACAGCGGGGGCCGGTTCAGCCACGGCTGACGGTGCGGGAAGCGGCGAAGGTGCTGGTGCGGCGACAGGTGATTTGGCCTCGGGCAGGGCCGGCACGTCGGCATCCGGCCGGGCACCGGGGGGCTCCTGGCCCTGCCACAGCAGGGTGACGAAGCCGGCCACCAGCACGGTGGCAAAGGCAGCGTTCCAGGGCATGCGGGGCGACGCAGGACGTGCGTCGCGCTGGGGCCACAAACTTGCCCACCAGGGTTTTTGGGCTACCGCGCTGGCTTGTGGAGAAGGCGTCTGGGGCAAAGGCGTCTGCGGTGCCGCCTGGTTCAACGCTTGTATCGCTATCGTTTGTATAGCTGCTTGAGCAGTATTTAAAGGGGCTAGAGCCTTATCTGGTGCATTTTCCAGTGCCTTGACAAGCCGTGCATCGCGCAGGCGCGTGCCCTGGGGTGTGGACGCGGGGGGCGGGGTCATGTTTGGGGCTCTATGTGAACCAGGTAGGCGTGCATGCAGCCACGCAGCTTGGCCAGTGCATAGCGCAGGCGGCTTTTGGCGGTTTCAAAGTTCAGCGCCAGCGCCTTGGCCAGTTCTTCGACTGTGGCCCCGTCTTCGTGGTGCAGCAAAAAGGCGGCGCGCTGGGCACCGGGCAGTTGATCCAGGCAGTGCAACAGCTGGGTGCCCGCGGCGCGCCAATGGGCCATGTCTTCGCTGGAGGGGTGGCTCGTGTCCAGGCTACCCTGCAGCCACTCCAACGGGTCGCTATCGTCATCGCTGCCATCGTATTGATCCAGCGACACCTCGCGGCCACTTTTGCGCAGGCGGTCCATGGCCAGGTTGTGCGCAATGGTGAACGCCCATGTTTTCCAGCTGGCCCCGTTCGGCGAAAACTGCGCCCGCGCGCCGATGATGCGCACCCACGTGTCCTGAAACACCTCGTCCGCCTGCGCTGCCATCGGGCTGCCCAGTAAACGCCGCACGAAGCGAAACAGCGCGCCCTGGTGGCGGGCATACAGCACATCAAAAGCGGACACATCGCCGCCAGCGTAGGCCAGCATCAATTGGTCGTCGGGCACGTCGGTGTGCGCCAGGGGTGGTGAAAGCATGAGGAGATTTCCACACTGGGTTGCACGGTTGGCGCGGACGTTTGGGGTTAAAGCCAGCTAGCCTTATTCCGAAGTAAGTGGTGTGGCTTCTCAAATTTCCACATACAAATCACGGGTGCAGCGACCTCGCCAGACATCTAATAACGTGTCCGCTCAGTGGAACATGAGCTGTTCGAGGCTGAAAAAACACGCTGAGCGGTTCACCCATACCGCATAAGCCCCACTGGGAACGGGCCAATCAATAAAGGGTGTAAAGGCTTTTTTCTTCGCGCTGGATCCGGTTACCCAGAGCGTGACCGATACCACGCCACAACTCTGGAAAAGTATGCTGCTTAGACTCATTTATCGAAATATCGCCGTAGTTAGCCAGAGAGGTCACCACGTGTTTTCTGATGCCATTCATTTCATTAGAAAAGTCCTGAATGCTGCCAAAAATGGCCTCGTCGGTCTTGTAGCGTTGCTTTAAGTAAGCGTATACCTTGACGCTTTCCAGTAACAAGTGATCGGTGAGAAGGCTTTGAAATTCACTTAATTTTTGCTCTACTGATTGCCATTCGCCAGACTCCGCGTCGTGCATGACCTGGCCGTAAACAGCAAGTAGCTGACGATGGTCATCAGTCAATTTTTTTACCAAACCCTCGTCGCGTTTGATGCCTGTGTCAGCCGACGCTGGCCACGCGGCCGGAACCGCGTGTGCAGGCGTTATTCGTTGAGCCTGTGGTGCGATAGTTCTGGTGGTTGCCGGCGCGGTCGATTTGGGCGAAAAAAAATTTGAAATTTTGCTTAACATCTTGATTTCTGAAAAAAAAAGGATTTTAGCTGGCTTGTCTGTAACTTATTGCAGTTTATTCACGGCTTGAGAAGGTGAAATTTAGCCAGACGCCGCTACTGCAACTTGATGACGATTCAATCGTGTTGCAAAGTTGCCGTATGCGTATGTAGCGGTGGGCATGGTGACAGCGAGCGCGGTTGGCTTGACGTGAATTCAGGCGAGACGTTCGACCGAATTTCGTATGTGTTGCGCAATCAGGGTCTACCGAATCGCGACCCACGTCATGCCCAGCCCTAGCAGCGCGCCCACCGTCAGCACCACACGCAGCAGCAGGTACCAGCCGGGCCAGGCATGCCAGCGCAGCATCAACACATCAACCAAAAGACACAACGCGATGGCTGCCCCCAAGGTCGGCAAGGCTTGTGCTGCAGGCAAGGTGTTGGCGGCCCACGCCAGCAAAGACGGTACAACGCCCCAGCTGAGGGCAATGCGGGCGCGGGCAGGCGGTATGTTTCCCGCAAGTGCGGCACCCCAGTGCAACGCACCAAGAAACGACAGGATGGCCACGGCATAGCCCTGTTGGAGCTGGGCTGCCAAGGCGGTGTGGTGCGCAGAGGCGAGGGCCCACAGACCCAGGCCGATGAAGGGAACCAGGCCGCCCAGGCCCAGCGCAAATGCAGTGTGTTTCATGGGTTCGGGTTGCGTGGCGGTGTGGCGGTACGCCGGGCCATTCGGTCAGCGCTGCAGCAATTCATCCAGCGACCCAGCGCTGCGGCGCGCCGTGTCGTAGAACCTGGAAAAACTGTTGCACAGGCGCGGCGGGTCGGGCAGCAGGCGGGGTGTGGGGGCTAGCTGTGTCGTCAACTGGCGCAGCAACGCAGCGTAGTGCGGGTTCAGCGTGGCGGTGCTGGTAACTTGGCTTGCACTGGCCAGCGCACCTGCAATTTCATGGCCGTCGCCTACAAAAACGGCGCTGCACAGCGATTGCATACGTGCCAGAACCCAGGCCCAGCGGGCGGCGCTCCAGGGGAACTGGGTGTGAAAGGGCAGGTGAATGAGGCCGATGTTGTGCATGCCGCCTGGTGGGGCTTCGCCCAGCATCCAGGGATGAACCAGGCGTATTGGTTGGTGGGCTATGACTTTTAAGTCATTTGGCCCTGTAGCCCTTATGTAGCCTGCTGGAGCAGCTATCGAATCAGGAGTTGAATCTGCTGGAGCAGATATCAAAGCAGGCGTCTCTTCTGGTAAGTCCAGGCAGGATTGAAGTCCTGGCCGACTCCCCACACCTGCGCGGTGCACTGCGATGTCGCCCAACGTTTCGTAGTCGGTATCAATGACGGTGCCGGGGCTGTGGTAACGCTGGGGCGCGTACTTGGCCACGTTCTCGGCATTGAACAAATAGGGCTTGTTGGAAAACGTGCCGGCCACCCACTGCCAGCTCAGGTGGTTGCTGGCCAGGTCACCGTCCAGCAAGTGGCCATACAGCCAGTCGGCCCCAGCGCGCCAGTGCACTTTGCGCAGGTGCACCACGTAGCTGGCCAGCCACATGCGGGCATGGTTGTGCAGGTAGCCCGTGGCATACAGGTCGCGCACGGTCTGGTCAATCACGGGCACACCGGTGCGGGCTTGGGTGATGTCTTCAGGCAGCTCCCGGGCATAAGTGCCGGGCCATATGGGCGTTCGGATGTCGTGCAGTATTTTGTCGCCCAGGTGGCCCCACACATGGTGAAAAAACTCGCGCCAGGCGAATTCAAAAATCAGTTTGTCGTCAAACGTCAGCTTGTGTTTTGTGCTGAGCGCTTGGACGCAATCGGGAATGGTCAGCAGGCTGTGCGTGATGTAGGGCGACAGGCGCGTGACCGCACCGCCCAGGGCGTTACGGGTGCGGGCGTACAGCGCGGGGTTGACGGCGGCAAGGGCGAGATGCGCCGCCGCCAGATCGGGTGCATGCGTCACCGCATGGGTGGGCTCAAACATGGCTTATTTGACCAGCGGGCGAATGTGCGTGAAGCCGCCGTCTACATGAATGATTTGCCCTGTGACGCGCGCGGCATCGGCAGATAGCAGCCAGGCAATCGCTGCAGCCACGTCGTCAGCGCTGTTAACACCGTTGATGGGGTATTGCTTTTCCGCGCCGGCGCGCATGGCCTCGCTTTTGAGGATGTTGGCCGTCATCGGCGTGTCGGTCATGCCTGGGGCTACGCAGTTCACGCGAATGCCGGTCGCGGCATAGGTCGCGGCGGCGCTGCGCGTCAGCGCTTCTATTGCGCCCTTGGCCGCTGCAATCGCTTCGTGGTTGGCCACGCCAATGCCCGCCACCACGCTGGAGACCAGCACGATGCTGCACGGTTTACCTTGTGCTTTGGCAGCCTCAACCGTGACTTGCAGCATGTAAAACGCGCTGTCCAGATTGACGCGAATCACTTCGCGGTATTGCTCGGCGCTGGTGCGGGAGAGCGGCGCTATCAAGGTCGAGCCCACGCAATGCGCCACGCCACCCAGACTGCCGTGCTGCGCCACGCAGGCGGCCACAGCGGCTTTGGCACCTTCGGGGGTGGTGGTGTCGGCCTGGAACAGGCCTTGTGCGGCGCTGCGGCTGGCTGCGAGTGTCGGCACGTTGGCAGCTGCAAGCCGTGCCAGCAGAGCTTGGGCTACGCCGCCGGAAGCGCCAGTGACGAGAACGCTGGTGGGGTGGGTAGGGGTCATGGAAATCCTTGTTACAAGTGAAAAATGTTGTTTGCCTGGCGCTGTCTTATTTCCTCTCCCCTCGGGGATAGGGTTGGGGGTGATCTTCTCTCCCGCACGCGGGAGAGGGGGCCTGATCTTCTCTCCCGCACGCGGGAAAAGGGGGCCTGATCTTTTCTCCCGCACGCGGGAGAGGGGGGTAGGTAAGGGGGTGCGTATCACACCTCAAACCGGCCCTCAAAAACCAAGCGACAACTGCGGGCTGTCCTGGGGCGTTTTTTTAATCGATGCCTTCCTCCTGACAACCCCTTCGCGCGCCGGGTTGCGGCTGCCGTGCTTTTGATACACCGCCTGCGCCTCGGCCTTGACCTGCGGTTGGGCTTTGCGCACGTACAGCACGTCTTTAGCGGCCTGTGTGGACTGCTTCAAGTCAACGATGGGCGGCGGGTAATCGGCGCATGCGGCAACCGAAAGCCACGGTGTGTGAATCAAATCAACCGGCAGATGCGCCACTTCAGGCACCCAGCGGCGCACAAACTCGCCGGTCGGATCCTGGTCCAGACCTTGTTTCACGGGGTTGTAGATGCGCAGGGTGTTGATACCGGTCACGCCGCTTTGCATCTGGCACTGGCTCCAGTGAATGCCGGGCTCGTAGTCGGTGAACTGGCGCGCCAGATGCAGGCCACTGGCGCGCCAGTGCAGCCACAGCTGGTAACTGGCAAAGCTCATCAGCATGGCGCGCATGCGAAAGTTGATCCAGCCCGTGGCGTTCAGGCTGCGCATGCAGGCGTCCACAAACGGGTAGCCGGTGTGGCCGCTGGCCCAGGCTTGCAAGCGCTGCTGTTCGGGCGGCGAGAGCGCGCCTTCGTTGCGCAGGCCATCAAAACCGCGGTGCACGTTGCGCCACTCGATTTCAGGCTCGGACTCCAGCTTTTGTATGAAGTGGCAATGCCAGTGCAGACGACCCTCGAAACTCTTGAGCGACTGCAAAAAACCGCTGGGCCGTTGGTCAGCAGGCAGAGCCAGCAACTCGGTACGCCGCGTCCACACCGCATGCGCACATTCGCGGATGCTGATGGTGCCCCAGGCCAGATGCTCGGAAATGCGCGAGCAGGCCCTGTCAGCCGTCAGCGGGCTGGACATCTGTACGCGGTAATGCTGGCCGCGTTGCTGCAGGAAAGATTGGAGCAGCGCGTGTGCAGATGATGGATGACCTGGCGCTGCGCGCTGCAATGACGCGGCTGCCCCGCATGACAGGTGATCGGCGTCATCTGCCATCCAGACCGAAGGCCAGATCATGTTTGCGCTGCGAACGACATCGCGCGCCAGCCAATTCACAAACGTGGGTGCAGGCAGTGGCGCAGGTCGCATCCGCGCGTCCCATTGCTGGCTCCAGCGGTCGCGCGTGGGCAGGCGGCGCACCACGGCGTTGTTGGGAAATTGTTGCCACGTCACACCCGCCTGGCGGCACCAACGGGCCACCGCGCGGTCGCGGGCGTAGCTCCAGTCGTTGCCGGTTTCTTCGTGGCTGAGCAGCGCAAAGTTGCCAAAGCGGGCCTTCAAATCTGTCAAAACCACCAGCACGTCGGTGCACGGGGTGTACAGCTGCCCGCCCTGTTGCGCCACCCAATCGGCCAGCGCCTGCACACAGCCCAGCGCAAACGCACGGTGGCGCAGTGACGCGTCGCTTTGTTGCCAAGCCTGCGGCTCGTCCACCCACAGCGCCAGCACCGGGCCTTTGGTTGGGGTGTGCGCCGCATGCTGCGCAGCCTGGTGCAGCGGTGCATGGTCCTGCCAGCGCAGATCGCGTTTGAACCAGACGACTTGGAGCATGAGAGCGGTTGTGTGCAGATCGGGGCTGTGCAGTGTGGTGCATCTTGACTGCAAACCAATTGGCCCCCTGACTACTGCGGCTTTGTTGAAAAATTTCAACAGCAAGCGTATATTAACTGTACAAAAATACAGTTAAAAATTCAGTTTCCAGGCTCCACCTTGTCCACCGTTTCCCGCTCCGCTTTACACCTGCTGTCTGCCCACATCTGGCAGGGCCACGAGATGGCGCGTTCGGGTGCCGATGGGCAAACCTGGTCCACCGGCCATGCGGCGCTGGATGCCGCTTTGCCGGGGGGCGGTTGGCCAGTGTGTGGGCTGGTAGAGCTGTTGGCCCCACGGCCGGGGCAGTTTGTCTGGCGTCTGCTGGCACCGGGTTTAAGCCAGCTGCTGGCGCAAAAAGCCGGGCCGCTGGTGCTGGTGGGTGCTCCGTTTGAGCCGTTTTCCCCCAGCTTGCAAGCGCGCGGCCTGCCCCCTGGCCGACTGCTGTGTGTGCAGACTCCCCAAGCACCCGTGCGGCAATGGGCCGACACCCTGCAAGCGCAGCAATGGGCCGACACCCTGCAAGCGCGTCTGTGGGCCGCGCAGCAGGCGCTGCAATGCGCAGCGGTGGTGGCGGTGTTGCTGTGGCTGGAGCCGCCGGTGCGTACAGCTTCTGGCTACAAAACACTGCCGTCCAACAACCTGTCGCTGGACCTGCGCCGTTTGCACCTGATAGCGCAAACCCGGCACAAGCCTTTGTTTGTCATGCGCCCCGAGGCGGCGCGCCAGGAGGCATCGGCTGCGCCCTTGCGCTTGTCTTTGCGCGACCTGGCGGCAGACGCGCACAGCCAGTTTGAAGTGGACGTTTTCAAGCGACGCGGCTGCCCGCTGGCCCAACCCTTGTCGCTGGCTGCCCAACCCGAGCAGCTGGCAGCGCTGCTGGTGGCCAGCGCCCGTCTCAAATTGCAACGAGAAGCGGAGATGGCATGAATATGTCTGGCAATCTCGCGCCCCGCAATCTCGCAGCCCACCCCGCAACACACCATGCAGTGGATCGCCACCCTGCCGCCTGAGCACCAGCGCACCGCTTGGGGCTGGCACGCGCTGCAGTTCACCCCGCGCGTGGTGCAGGTGGAAGAAGCCTTGCTGCTGGAGGTGGCGGCCAGCCAGCGGCTGTGGGGCGGACGCAAGCGTCTGCTGCAGCTGGTTTTAAAACCAAATCAGCCTCTAGACCTTGTAAAACATGCTCAAGCAGCTACATCTTTAATAGCACTTGCCCAATTGCGTCTGGCCTGCCAGGGCCGCCCCCCAACGCCTGTTGATGCCCTGCCACTGACCACCTTGAGCGCAGCCAGCCCCCACCTGTCCATCTTGGCGCGCATTGGCTGCAAAACCTGGGGCCAGGTGCGGTCGCTGCCACGCGCGGGTGTGGCGCGGCGCTTTGTGGGCCTGCTCGACGCGCTGGACGCCGCTTATGGCGACAAGCCCGATGTCTACCCCTGGCTGACCTTGCCCGACGTGTTCGACCAGCAACACGAACTGCCCGGTCTGGCCAGCAGCGCACCCGAGCTGCTGTGGGTGGCCCAGCGTCTGCTGGACGCGCTACAGGTGTGGCTGGCGGCCCGCCAGCGAGGGGTGTTGGCGATCGAGTTGCAGTGGACGCTGGACTTGAAGCGCCACAACGGTGTGGTGCTGCCGCCGCACCAGCAGATCACCGTGCGCACCGCACAACCCACGCAAGACATGGCCCACCTGGTGCGTCTGGTCAGCGAGCATCTGAACCGCGCCACGCTCGCCGCACCTGCCAACGCCCTGCGCTTGCGCACCCTGGATACGGCACCCTGGGCGGGTGCCAGCGAAACCCTGCTGATAGAAGACTGCATCCAGGGCACCAGCCTGCTGGAGCTGGTCGAGCGCCTCAGCGCCCGGCTGGGTACTGAAAATGTTCAAGTTCCGCAACCCTACGCCGACCACCGCCCCGAGCGCATGCAGCGCTGGGTACCTGCAGGCCATGGCCTCGGCGTGGACGCCCTTTCTCCTGTGCAGCGGGCGGCATTGCGGGCCAACGCGGCCGCCACCCACCCTTACGGCGACTTGATTCCTTCCTGGCTGCTGGCACAGCCGCTGGCACTGTCCACGCAAGACAACAACCCCTGCTACGGCGGCCCTTTGCAACTGCTCACCCAGGCCCACCGCATCGACATCGTCTGGTGGGACGCGGCATGGAAAAACAACCCCCATAGCAACACCCTGGCCGTTCACCCTCTGGCCGTGCGTGACTATTTCATTGCCCGCAGTCCGAAAGCCGGTCTGGTCTGGGTGTTTTGCGCCCGGCTCAGCGCCCGCCGTTTACGGGAAATGCCCGAGCGACCCCAAATGCAGGCTTGCTGGTTTTTGCAGGGGGTGTTTGCGTGAAAGGCAACCCTAGGGCTGCTCCTGATTTCATAGCTGCTTGAGCACGTTTTACATGGGATACAGCCCCAAAAGACCCCAAGCCGACATTGACACCAACGCCCAGTGCTAGAGTCAATCCCCATGTTGATGCCCACCACCCCCACCACCGGTTTGATCCCAGACCCGGCCCCTGAAGACATTGGCACGCCGGTCTCCGTGAAGATTCGCGAGCGTTTGCTGGCTGCCAAGAAACGGTTTCACTCCAACGACAACATTGCCGACTTCATTCAGCCGGGCGAACTGGCGCAATTGCTGGATGAAGTGACTGGCCACATGAAAGGCGTGCTGCAAAGCATGGTGATTGACACCGAGCACGACCACAACACCGGCGACACGGCGCGCCGCGTGGCCAAGATGTACATCAACGAGGTGTTCAACGGCCGCTACGTCAAGGCCCCCAACATCACAGAATTTCCCAACGCCGAGCATTTGAACGAGCTGATGATCGTGGGCCCAATCACCGTGCGCAGCGCCTGTAGTCACCACTTTTGCCCGGTGATCGGCAAGGTGTGGATTGGCATCTTGCCCAACGAACACACCAATGTGATTGGCCTTTCCAAATACGCGCG
>JAYUXO010000302.1:0-3529 GCA_043753505.1 Comamonadaceae bacterium | reverse complement strand
CTGAGCGAGAGCAGATGCACGCCAGGAGACTGCGCCTTGATGGCTTTAGACAACGCGTCTTGCGCTTTGGAGCGGGGCACAGTAGCAAACACATGCATACCCGTGGCGCTTTCTACCTCTGCCGGGTCACGCACACCTGCCTTCAGGCTGTTGCGCAGCAACGCTATAGCCACACCCAATACCAGGCCCAATAAACCACTGACCGCCACAATTACCGAGCGCTTGGGTTTGATGGGGTCTTCGGGTTCTACCGCGCCATCGACCACGCGCACATTGCCGACGCGGCCTTCTTTCACAATGCGCAATTGCTGCGCGCTGTTGAGCAGGCTGGCATATAGCTCGTTGTTCACTTTTGCGTCGCGGGTTAAACGCAACAAGTCTTGCTCCAGATTCGGCAGCGTTTTGATTCGGCCAGTTAAGGCGCTGGCTTCGCGGGATACCGCGTTGATTTGCTGGTCGATAACCTGAATGCTGGGATGCTCGGCGGTAAAGCGGCTTTCGAGTTCGCGGCGTTTTTGGCGCAAGTCAAACAGCTTGGTTTCAATTTCAACCGATGATTGCAAAGACTGTTTGCCTTCGTTGCTTAAATCAAATGTGCTGTTCTGGTTGCGAAATTTGTTGTACAGGTTTTCCGAGCCTTCAAGTTGGGCTTTAATTTGGGGCAGGAAACCACCCAGAAATACCAGCGTTTTTTCGGCCTCGGCGGCTTTGCGCTCGGTGTTTTGGCGCACATAGCCGCTGCCAATAGCCAGAAGGGTGCGGGCCAGGCGCTGCGGGTCTGTGCCCTGTAGCTTGACGGAAATAATTCCTGACTGGCGACCCTGCTCAGCAATGGTCAGGTTGCGTTGCAGGGCGCTGATGACTTTTTGCTTGGATTCGTGGGTCACATAAAACTGCCCGCCAGGGTTTGCGGTCAACCGGGTCACCAAAATGCGCGACCGTGGCTTTACTTCACTCATTTCAGGCGATAGCGAAAAGGTAAGGGTAAGGGGCGTGCCCACAACGCCTTGCCCCAGCGGATTACCGTTGTGGTCAAACAAGCTGTAAGCGTTGTTTTCACCGGCCACCAGCACCAGGCGCTTACCCTCCAACGCCCCCGGCAGCTCCAAGGCGCCCAATTTGATGGATTCGGAACCCGTGACATAACCCGGCATGCCCATAAACCCGGGATCGGACAACTCTGTGGCCCGGCGGGAGAGCCACTGACCGACCACGGGCAACAACTTGGGAACTGCAACCACGGTCAATTGCAAATCGTTAACTGCGCCGCCCACTACCAGACGCGAACGCAATATTTCAATTTCTGCGGTGGCGGGGGAGCGAATTTCGAACAGGCTGGCGGCTTCGCCCAATGCGCTACCGGCACCGGGTTTACTCTCTTCAACCTGAATTAGCGTATTGGCTTCGTAAACCGGCTGGGTAACCACCGCATAGGTGCCACCAACCAGCAAGGCCAGTAAGGTGATGAGTAATATGAGCCAGCGGGCTTCAATGAGTGCGCCGACCAGACCCAACAAATCGAGTTCGTCGCCGTCTTGATTGGGTGCTTCCTGCCTGGATGGCGGCTGATAGCCTTGAGGTTGGGTGTCCATTTAACTAAAAATCCCTGAAATTCTCGAATGGTTAATGCACGGATCAGGCCAGTTTGTGCAGGCGGCTGATCCAGTCTTCTGCACCGCGCTCTATTTGTGCATGGGTCGACTGAAATACTGCGTAGTATTGTTTGTAGGGGTCTTGCACATCAAAATCTCCAAACTCACCCCACCGGTAAACTTTGCCCTTGGTTAAAGGGTATTGTTTGAGTAATTGCTGTTGCTGCGCCAGCTCCATCACCAAAATGAGATCAGCCTGCTTACACATCCAGCTGACCACTTGTTGTGCGCGGTGTTTGGATATGTCAACGCCATGGTCTCGCGCCACTTTGACAGAGGCTGGGTCGGCTGGCTCGCCCACCAAGGCCGCCAGGCCAGCAGACCACACATTGTGGTTGGGTAAGCGTGCACTAAGAATGCCTTGCCCAACGGGGCTTCGGCAGATATTGCCCGTACACACGACGAAAATATGCTTCATTTAACAATGTCGCGCGCCGTGTTGACCAACTGACCCGATGGCAATAGCAAACTGATTACGCGGTTCCAGCGAACGATGGGTGCCGGGTCTACATACACCACGTCGCGGGGCTTCAAATCAAAACTGTCTGCCATGGCCAGTGCGGCGGGGGAGCGAGCATCGAGGTGGTAAATCTCGGCGTTGCCAACGGCAGCGTTGCGCAGCACGTATATCTGGCGTGGGTCAGCAGATACCTGGCTGATTCCCCCACTTTCACCCAAAGCCTCGCCCAAAGACATGCGGCCATTGCGCATGACCAGCGGCGTGGGGCGGTTGACTTCGCCCAAAACATAAACACGCGAATCGTCGCGGCTGAGTACACGAACCAGGTCACCATTGGCCAGAACAATACTGGTGGGATTGACGTTCAGCTCGGACAGCTGCTGCATGCTGATGATGGTGGTCAGCGTGCCCCGCGTCACGGCTACCGCTGATCGATCAGCGCCTGGGGTGAGCCCGCCTGCACGGCTGAGCGCGTCGGGCAAAGTAAGGGGAATATCGGTCAAGGCCAGAAGCCCGGGTGATTTGACCTCACCGTCAACATAAATGCGGCTACTGCGAAAACCCTGAACGCGAACCGTGATTTGCGGGTTTTTAAGATATTTGCTCAGCTCGCGTAGCAAGAGGGTGCGGGCACCATATTCGGTTAAACCACCCACGCGGATGACGCCAATGAAGGGGAACTGAATGAAGCCGTCAGAACTGACGTTGAAACCGGTGCCCATAGCACTTTGACCGGTCGGGTCGGTTGTGGTGGCGGCCGAAGGGGGCGCATTCAACTCGGGGTGGGTCCAGATAACAATACTGAGTACATCGCCAGCGCCAATACGGTAACCGCTAGGGCTGCCAAACAGACGTTTGATGTCTTGGCCGAGCTCAGTGGATTTGGCAGCGTTTTGTTTAAGGATCAGATCCGGGGTGATGCTGATGAGTTTGCCGGGTGGTGGCGTGCTGGCGGCGGTTGGCGTGGTATCAACCGTGGCAGTCGCAGGGCTGAGTCTGAGCCAACTGGGCCAACTCATACCCTGATCTGAGGACGGCGCGCCGCCTAATTTGGCGTTGGGTCGCAGGCCACCGTCTTTCAGACTTTCACTGATGGAGGTTCCCGGAGACATGACGCAAGCACTGAGCAAGAATGCTGTTGCCAGAAGACCCGCAGATAAACCCCCCACGGGACTCAAGAAACGAGTAACACGCATTGCAGTTTTGATTGAATTCATCATTCTAATTTTGTGTATAGCCTAGCTTTAAATGGCGCGCTTATAACATCAACATATGTCGTGATCAAGAAAACTATTGTTCCAGGCGCTACCCCCACAACCTGCGACCTGTTAAAAAACTATCAAAGACCTTACAAGATAAATCTTGTAACGTAAACCCTCATTTGCGTCTTCACGGGCTTTTTTGTGGCTTGGCAACC
>JAYUXO010000301.1:0-8674 GCA_043753505.1 Comamonadaceae bacterium | reverse complement strand
ATTCAGGGTTGATTTTGGGGAACGGCCCCAAATCGCTGGAAATGATGTTTTGCACACCCAGGCGCGCCAGCATTTCGCCAATGAATGACTGCGGTCCTGCGGCATACGGCCCGCTGCTGGCCTCAAAGTACACGCGCAGCCTTTGTGTGGCCGGTGGCAGGGACTGTTTGGCATCTTGCATTGCTGCCTCGATCTCACGCCACAGAACGGGTGCGTCGGCTGCTTGCAGCACCTGACCCAGCAGATTGATCGTGCGCTGCACGTCAGCCACATTTTTGGACTCCAGCGCCAACACTTTCAGCCCCAACGATTCAAGCCGCTGCACCCCGCGTGCCGACGTGGCCATCAGCACCAGGTCGGGCTTGGCTGCCACGATGGCTTCAATATTCGGGTCAATGCCACCGCCCATTTGCGCAAGTTTTTTTACCTGAAGCGGGTAGTTGGAATAACGGTCCACACCGACCAGTCTTGCGCAAGCACCCAGGGCGCAAACTGTCTCGGTGAGCGAGGGCAGCAGGGAGACGATGCGCTGGGGGGCGAGCGGGATGTTGACGGTCTGGCCACGGTCGTCTGTGACCGTGACAGCGGCGCTGTTCAGGCTCAAGCCGAACACAAAGATGCTTAACACACACTTCACGAATGCTATAACTTTAATAGCTGCTTGAGCAGTATTTGTATGGGCTGAATGGCCTTTTGGCATAAAAGTGCTTGTCATTCCCGCGCAGGCGGCAATCCACGCGCAACGACCTTGCGGTCCATTTTTCGGGTGACGCCCTGCGGTGGATTCCAGCCTGCGCAGGAATGACAGTAGGACATGCATGGACGCCCGCTCCCGCGGGCGGGAGAAGGCTGGGGCGAGGGTCGGGGCGAGGGACTTCATGGCGTCACGCATACCGCGCCGCCCAATCCATCACGATGCGGTGCATCTGCGCCACCCCATCCGTCAAAGCAGCCGGGCCGGGTTGCAGGATGTCGGCTGACTTGACTTCAAATAGCTGACCGTTTTTCACTGCGGGCACGTCGTGCCAGCCGGGTCGCGTCGCTACCTTCTCCGCGCGAAACTTCTTGCCGCACCACGAGCCGATGATGATGTCGGGCTGTCGGGCCACAACGGCGTCGCCACTGGCAATGATGCGGTTTTTACCCAGCGATTGATGAGACAGTTCATTAAAGCAGTCGTCGCCACCGGCCATGCCCAGCAGCTCAGACACCCAGCGAATCGCGCTGATGTGCGGCTCGTCCCACTCTTCAAAGTAAACGCGTGGGCGGCGCGGCAGGGCTTGGGTGGCTTCTTGAATCGCAAGCAACTGCGCCCGCGTTTGCGCCATCCACGCCAGCCCTGCATCGCCCTGCCCCACCATGGCTGCCACCTGCCACAGCATGGAAAAAATCTCCTCCACACTGCGCTGGTTAAACACCGTGACCTGCACACCGTGCTTGATGAGCGCGCTGGCAATGTCAGCCTGCAAGTCAGAAAAACCGAACACACAGTCGGGTTGCAAAGCCAGAATTTTGTCTACCTTGGCCGTGAGGAACGCGCTAACCTTGGGTTTTTCTTCCCGCGCACGGCGCGGCCGCACCGTGTAGCCCGAGATGCCCACGATGCGCGCCTCCTGCCCCAGCAGATACAGCCACTCGGTGGTTTCCTCGGTGAGACAGACGATGCGTTGGGGGCCTAAGCTGGTGTTTTGCATGGGGAATTGGGTATGACTGTCGGGCGCCTTCCCCCGCCGGGGGATGGCGCAAAGCCGTTACTTGGGCTGCCATCGCACGGTGACAAACAAACTGCGCCCGGGCTGGTTGTAGCCCAACGCGGTTTCATATGACTTGTTGGTCACGTTGTTCAGCGCGGCTTGCACCGTCCAGTCGGCTGCCAGCGGGTAGCTGGCGTGCAGGTCCAAAGTGGCGTAGCCGGGCAGGCGTTGTGTGTTGGCCGTGTCGTCAAAGCGCTGGCCCACTTGCAGCACGCTGGCGCCGCCTTTCCAGGCGCCAAAGTCGTAATCCACATTCACAGCCGCATGAATGCGGGCTCGGCGCGGCAGTTGCCGACCATTCAGCTCGTTTCGCGGGTTCAGCGCATCCACGCTGGTGTTCACGGTCAGACGATCCATCTGGGCGGCGTAGCCCAGCGTGAAGCCTTTGATGCGGCTTTGCGGAATGTTGGCGGCCACAGTGGTGTTGGTGATGTAGCCGCGAATCTTGTTGTCGTAGCGCACCAGTTTGACTTCGTGGCTCTGCGTCTTCCAGGCCAGGCCCAGGTCTGTGTTGCGGCCCTTTTCAGGTTTCAGCAAGGGGTTGCCAAACCTGGGGAAGTACAGCTGGTTGAACGACGGGGCGACGAAGCTGGTGCCATGCGACACGTTGGCACGCCAGCCCGGCGCAAACGCCAGGCCGTAGCCCGCAAAACCGGTGCTGCTGCCGCCAAATTGCGAGTTGCTGTCGCGTCGCAGGTTGATTTGCCAGCTATGCGGGCCGCTGCTGCCATTGAGGCCCGCAAACACGGCGTTGATGCTGCGTTCGCGCACGTCGTAATTGGTGGAACCGCTGACTTTTTGCCTGCGTTTTTCCGCTCCCAGCAGGGCAAGGCCCAGGGGCGTATCGATGTGGTTCGTCCAGACAATTTCGTTTTGACGGGTCTTGAAATTACTGGGCAAAAAAGCCGAAACAATGGCGTCGGCGACATCAGCGCTTTGCGACAGGCGCAGCTGGGTTTGCCAGCTCGTGGCCGGCTTGCCTTGAATGCCGACAAAACCAGTTTGCGTGCGCACCGCCGTGCGCGCATCGCGGCCCGGGCCATCGTCCAGTTGCACCTGGCCGTCGGCATACAGCGTGCCCGCATCCAACTTCCAGTCGGGTGTGAACTGCCAGCCGATGGAGGCATTGAAAGCGTCTTGTTGGAAGCCATCACGGTCGGCATTGAAGTTGCCAAACGGCACCCTGGCATTGGTGGCAGAAAAGCCGGTTTGGCGTAGCACCTGCGCGCCGAGGGCATAACTCACATTGCCCTGCCCACCCGCCGCACCGGCGCTGAGCGTGCGCCGACTTTCCTTGCCCAGCGACACAGCAGCAAAAGGCTTGAAGCCTTTCACGCCCTTTCGCGTGAACACCTGCACCACACCGCCCACGCCTTCGCTGCCATACAGCGCTGATGCGGGGCCTTTGAGCACCTCGATGCGCTCGATCAACTCCAGGGGAATGTTGTCCCAAATTGGCGTACCCGCCGTGGCCGAGCCGTAGCGCACACCATCGATCAGCAGGATGGTGTGGCGCGCTTCTGTGCCGCGTACCGATATGCCCGACAAGCTGCCCAGACCACCGCTGGTGTTGAACTGCACACCCGCCTGTCGGGCCAGCAACTCGGGCAGGGTGCGGGCACTGGCCGCTTCAATGGCGGTGCGATCAATCAACACAACGTCGCTGACCAGTGCGTCGCTGCGGGTGGCGCTGCGGGTAGCGGTGACCACGGTCTCCATCAAGGTGGGGCTTTGTGCTGGCGCACGGGAACACGCCAATGGCACAGCCGCCAGGGCGAAATAAAAAACACGATTTTTCATGAAATGACAGACAAGTCGAATAACCCTCACCAGCTTCCCCGCCAGTGCTTGGGCATCACGGTTGCACACCTTGTACATCTTGATCAAGGGCGTGCAGCCACCTTGTTGGCCGGTATCCGGGCTGGCGGAAACAACTCTCGTCGCCTTCCCAGGTGCGTGTTCAACACTCCCAGTGGCTGATTGACTTGAATGGAGCTTTCAGGGAGTTCCTGAGAGCTCGTCCGCTTACCGTTGCGGGGGCAGCGCAGGTTACGAAGGGTGCTGTCGCACCCGATCACTCCTGCTTCCCGTTGAACTGCGGCATGCGAACCACACCGCGAGCACCAACGCCCTGATTCTACGAGCCACAGCGCACCACTGCCCGACACCAACCCTACAATGCCAGCCGATATGTCCAGCGCCACTCCCAGCACCCCTGACCAGCAGATCGAGCAATTGGCCGAACGGGTGGAGCGCTTACTGTTGCGCTACGATGAATTGCAGCGCACCAACGGCTTGCTGCTGGAGCAGGTCAGTAGCCTCACGCAGGAGCGTGATTCCCTGAAGTCACGCCTGTCGGCAGCGCGGGCCAGGGTTGACGCGCTGCTGGAGCGCCTGCCGCAGGCCAACCCCAAAACCATTGCATGAAACAGCTGGAAGTACAAATCCTTGGTCAAAGCTATTTGCTGGCCTGCCCCGAGGGCGGTGAAAGCCGGCTGCTGGACGCGGTGGAACGGGTTGACACCGCCATGTGCAAAATTCGGGATGCGGGCAAGGTGAAAGCGCGTGACCGGATTGCCGTGCTGGCCGCACTGAACCTGGCCTTCGACGTGGCTGATCGAGGCGTGCGCGAGTTGCCTGTCCAAGCTACCCGCCTGTTGGAAAGCACCATAGCGTCCAACATGAGCCCGGATCCCCGGCTGGCCGCGCTGATGGCGCGAATGGATGCCGCACTGGCGGACGACGGGCAGTTGCTTTAGCCTGATGACAAGATGCCGTTGCGCTGCTGCGCAGCGACCATGACAGATGAACACAGACACGCCTATCGGTTGACGGCATTCAGTCATTCATCATTGCTCGCCGCGAAGGCGGCAGTCATTTGTCATCAAGCAAGCGCACAACCGTCACCGCCGCGCCTACAATTACAGTCGTCTGCAAGCGTCGTCGGGCTTTATATTTCCTTGAACCAATGCTCATAGAGCCCGGGCCTGGAACATCCCCCGAGCAGCGTGATCGTCTCGCGTTAGACGAGCCCAAGCTCAGGTTGACCTAGCCCACCTGAACCCCGGTTCAGGATGCCGGTCCGGCTTCATTTGCAGACACCTTTTTTAAGTGTCTGGTTGCTTGAATCTGCGTCAGCCCGACAGGGCATTGGCACTTGCAAGATGCCAATGCCCTCGGAAACTAGCAAGACTTGAGCGACCCGACACCCTATGCCCCTCCTTGAACCTCTTTTAATTGCCCAGCTGGCCGTCTTGGGCATCGCTACCGGCTTTCTCGCGGGGCTGTTGGGCATTGGTGGCGGCATGTTGATGGTTCCCTTCATCACCCTGATCCTGAACCAGCGCGGTGTGGGCCCAGACCTGTCGGTCAAGATGGCCATTGCCACTTCCATGGCCACCATCATCTTCACATCAATTTCCAGCGTACGCGCCCACCACCAGCGCGGTGCCGTGCGCTGGGACATCGTGCAGCGACTGGCACCGGGCATTGTGGTGGGCAGTCTGATCGGCAGTCTGGGTGTATTCGCACTGCTCAAAGGCACGTGGTTGGCGATCTTTTTTGGCCTCTTTGTAAGCTTTTCAGCCACTCAGATGTTTCTGGACAAAAAACCAAAGCCCGCGCGCCAGATGCCTGGGACCGGTGGGCAACTGGCCGCTGGCGGCGTGATTGGTTTTCTATCGGGTCTGGTGGGTGCGGGCGGCGGTTTCATCAGCGTGCCATTCATGACCTGGTGCAACGTGGCCATTCAAAACGCGGTGGCCACGTCAGCTGCGCTCGGGTTTCCCATTGCCCTGGCCAATGTGGTGGGTTATGTGGTGAGCGGTCAATCCGCGCAAAACCTGCCGCCTCAGTCGTTTGGCTACATCTGGCTGCCTGCGCTCATCGTGATTGCGTTGTGCAGCTTTTTTATGGCTCCTGTGGGTGCCAGGCTGGCGCATGCCCTGCCAGTTAGCACACTCAAGAAAGTCTTTGCCAGCATCCTGTATGGCTTGGCTGCATACATGCTTTACAAAGGTGTCGCAGGCTAGTCAAGTCCATGTTTGCTATTAAAATAATAGCTGTTTGAGCAGTTGATACAAGGGCTAACTGCGGTTTTTGCTTAGAAAATTCACAAAATCGAGTCGTCCGCGTAGCCTTGGGCAAGCGATGGGTCGCTGGGTTTGAGCAGTATCCGGACGACGGTGCCACGCCCTTCCCGCGATTGCAAGGTGACAGGATGACCCAATATCTGCGCCAACCGCGAGACGATGTACAGCCCCAGACCAAATCCGTCCTGCGTACCCTCATGGAGCGGAACCTTGAAGAACTCGCGAAAAACCTCGCTGTGGTGCTCTTGCGCAATGCCCACCCCGGTGTCCCACACCTCAACACACGGGTAGCGGCCGCAAGCCCGCACCGCCACCAGCACGCCACCGTGATCGGTGTACTTGATGGCATTCGCAATCAGGTTGCCCAGGATCCGTTTCAACAATATCGGGTCAGACACCACCACGCCGGGTCGCATCCGCAAGCGAAACTGCAAGCCCTTGGCCTGGGCCAATGGGCGGTAGTGCAAATCCAGTTCCTGCAGCAGCGCCTGGAGCGACACCGGCTCGATCTTCAATTCAATCTTGCCGGTTTCCAGGCGGGCCAGGTCAAAAAGCGAGTCAAACAAAGCATTTACCGCCTTGGTGGATTCGACAATTTTGGGCGTAATTTCAGCCACCAGTTCAGGCTCGCTGCGCAGCCAGTCTGCATACAACCGCAGCGCGTGCACCGGCTGGCGAATGTCGTGCGCAGCGCTCGCGAGGAAACGGTTTTTCACGTCGATCGCATTGAGTGCAGCTTGCGTTTGTTCCATCAGCGATTTAATCAGCTGCTGGTTACGATATTGCAGCGCAAAACCTATGCGCTGGGTCTTGTTCAAGCGCCCGCCAGCCTGCATCAGCACCTGCCAGAACAGCAACACCAGCAACAGCATCAAGTACTGGTGGTGCGGTGCGTCAAAGCCATTAACCACACCCATCCGCCACAACATGGCCAGCAGCACACCACCCACCAGCGCGCTCACATACATGCGCAAGGCCAGCAGATCCGTGCTGAAGGCATACAGGCCAAACATGCTCAAGCCGGTAACCACCAGCCAGCAACTGAACTGAACCGGCAGCGGTGCAAGGTCAAAGTGCAGCAGTGCCAGCAGACCCCACACCAGTGCGCCCAGCGACCACAGCCAACGCACACGGTGCATATAGGCGCGCAGCGTGGCGGGAGGCGCATGCTGCAAATTAGCCCGGAAAAAGTGCCGCATCAACCACCACCGAACAAGCGCCACGGCAACCGAAGCGCTCGCCCAGACCAGCACGCCCAGTTGATCTGCGTCACGCCACAGCAGGGCGACCGCAAGCGCAACAGCCAGAAGGCTTGCGGTTTGGGTGCTGTTCGCAGACCGGACCAGCGCAGCCATCATCTGATTGTCAACCCATTCAGATTCAGCAGATAAAGTCATTGTGCAGACAGGTTGGATGGGGAAACAAAAACGCCGTCCGGAGGACGGCGTTTTTCAACGATTGATTGGAGGAGAAGGTGGGATTCGAACCCACGGTACCTTGCGGTACGCCTGATTTCGAGTCAGGTACATTCGGCCACTCTGCCACTTCTCCAGGTCCGCTTGCCATGTTGCGAAGCGCCTGATCTTAAGCGGGTTTATCGAGGCTTCAGTTCGGTCAGACCACCTAAATACGGCTGAAGTACCGGCGGGACAGCCATTGAACCATCGGCGTTCTGGTAGTTTTCCAACATCGCCACCAGTGTGCGGCCCACCGCCAGGCCCGAACCGTTCAAGGTGTGCACCAACTCGTTTTTGCCTTGCGCATTCTTGAACCGCGCTTGCAGGCGGCGCGCCTGGAAGGCTTCGCAGTTGCTCACAGAGCTGATTTCGCGGTAAGTGTTTTGCGCCGGCAGCCACACTTCCAGGTCGTAAGTTTTAGCCGCGCCAAAACCCATGTCGCCGGTGCACAGCAGCATCACGCGGTAGGGCAGACCAAGTTTTTGCAAGACCGCTTCGGCGTGCCCGGTCATGGCTTCGAGCGCAGCGTCGCTGTGGTCGGGGTGGGTGATTTGCACCATTTCCACTTTGTCGAACTGATGTTGGCGAATCATGCCGCGCGTGTCGCGTCCGGCGCTGCCAGCTTCGGAGCGGAAGCAGGGGGTGTGGGCGGTCAGCTTGATGGGCAAGTCTGATTCCGCGAGCACGGTGTCGCGCACAAAGTTGGTCAGCGGAACTTCGCTTGTGGGGATAAGGTAAAGCGGTTCGCCCGGCCCGTCTTGCCCCCCTTTGTTCACCGCAAATAAATCGGCTTCGAACTTGGGCAATTGGCCCGTGGCGCGCAACGAGTCGGCATTCACGATGTAGGGCGTGTAGCACTCGGTATAGCCGTGCTCCTGGGTCTGCACATCAAGCATGAATTGTGCGAGGGCGCGGTGCAAGCGCGCAACAGGCCCCTTCATCACGGAAAAGCGCGAGCCAGAAAGCTTGACACCCAGCTCAAAGTCCAACCCCAGCGGCGCACCCAGGTCCACATGGTCGCGCGGCGCAAAGTCCAGCTCGCGGGGTGTACCCCACACGCGCACCAGCACGTTGCCATGCTCGTCAGCGCCCACGGGCACGCTGTCGTGAGGCAGGTTGGGCACAGCCAGCAGCAGCGTTTGCAGTTGCGCCTGAATCTGCTCCAGGCGTTGGGCTGAAGCGTCCAGCTCTGTCTTGATGCCCGCCACTTGCGCCATCACCGCATCCACCTCCCCCTGACCCGCCACCCCCTTGGCTTTCAGTTGACCGATTTGTTTGCTGCTGGTGTTGCGCTGGGCTTGCAATTCTTCAGTGCGCACCTGAATGGTCTTGCGCTCTGTTTCCAGGGCGGTAAAAGCATCTACATCGAGAA
>JAYUXO010000300.1:0-8681 GCA_043753505.1 Comamonadaceae bacterium | reverse complement strand
CCTTGTCCAGCACATCGGCACGCCAGACTTGCAGACGCTGGTAGTCACTGGCGGGGCGCTGGGGGTCGGTGCATTCCAGGCGGGTCAGGCCGAGCGCGGCGCGGGTCTGCATTTCGGATACCGCACGCCACTGGGTTTCTGGCAGCTCGCGCCGCAAGGCGGGGGCCATACCCAACACGCGGCGAAACATCTCACCTTCGTAGCAGACCTGCATACGCCCGCCGTGCTCGTAACTGTTGAAGGTTAAGCCGTATCGGGTAGCCACCTCCAGGTGCGCAGCCAGGCTGGTCTCGGCAGACTTGCCCAAGGCTTGCCCTGTCGACGCGCGGCGAGCGAGACGGTCGGCCATCATGCCCAGTGCGTCAAATGCCTCCAGCCCCGCCATGCCCTGCAAAACTTGCGCAGGGGCGGCTTCAATATAAGCAGCTGCCAGGCCAATACCCAGCGCTTCCGCGCCCGGCGTGCCCCGCACGAGCCGAACCTGGGCCAGTAGCTCAGGCGCGTCTATTGCATGCAGGGGTGTGCGACGCAGTTGGCTGGCGCGCACAAAGCCGCCTCGCTCGCGCTTGTGATCCCACACTTGTACATAGTCCATGCGCTCACCGCGCACCTCCACCCGCTCGCCAGGCCACAGCACGGCTTGCTGCTGGGCCGAGTCGCGCGGGGCTGCACGCAGGGGCGTTGCGTCAGAGGTGATGAGGGCCACAGGTGCCAAGTGAGGCACCACGACAGGTGCGGCGATCGATGCTATTGAAAACATAGCTGTTTGAGCAATAACTACAAGGGCTGGACGCCTAAAACGCTTGGAAAGTAGTTTGAATAGCATGATTCAATCCTGCTCTTTCTGCGTGGCGGCGGGTGTGGCAACGGACTCGGCCACGGTTTGCATGGCTGACTTGTTGCCCCCCAGCAAAGCTGATGCAATGAATCCGCCATCGGTGGGCGGCGGCGTGATGATGACTTGAATCTTGTCTGAGAGCTTGTCAGCCAGCGCCTTTTGAATCAGCAGCGGATGGCGGGTGACCAGTGCACCTTCGCGGGCCATTTGCTCGCTGTTGACCCTGCCCACTTTGTCCAGCCGGTACACCTCGGCATCCGCCAACTTCTGGCGGGCATCGGCCTCACCGTTGGCTTCGATGCGGCGGGCCTGCGCAGCGCCTTCTGCGGTTTTCACGCGGGCCTGCTTTTCGGCTTCGGCTTCCAGCTGGCGCTGCTCGATCTGTTTTTGTTTGAAGGGCAGCACGTGCTTCATGGCTTCTTCCTGCGCTTTGGCGGCAATCACCTGCTCGTTGGCGGTGGCCTGCGCCGCGACATCGCGCTTGGCCTTGTCGGCCAGGGCATCGAGCTCGTTTTCTTTCACCCGCTTGTCTTTCAGCTCAATCGTGTAGCGCATTTTTTCGCTGGCCAACTCTTCAGCCAGCAGGCCTTCCATGCCGCGCTTGTATTCAGCAGGCAAATCCACCTTGCCCATCAGCACGCTCTTCAGCAGCACGCCATCAGCCGCCAGCCGACTCTTGATTTCAGCTTCAATCGTCTGTGCAATTTCGGCGCGCTTGGTGGAGAACACCTCGCGCACCGTGTAGCGGGCAAACACTTTGTAGATCACGCCCTGCACCACCGGTGCCACCACATCGCGGCCAATGTCGTCGGGCAGGCTGGCGGCGTTGGTTGTCAGGCGAGCCGGGTCCAGTGCGTAACGTACCGTCAAGTCCACCCCCAGCGACAAACCTTCGAGCGATTGCAGCGGCGCGCTGCCATTGGCCTGCGCCACCTCGGTAGGCTTGTAGCTCTGGTCGCGCAGCGAATAAATGCGCAGTTGGTGCAGCATCGGCAACACCAGCACCGAGCCGTTGCGCCACTCGGTGGCAGCGCCTGAAAATTGATTGATGCGAATGCCCACTTGGCCCGAGGGCACGGTTTCAATGGGTGCGTGTTGCACCAGCCACCAACCGGCAAATCCCGCAGCGGCCAGTGCGACCAGCTTTTTGTTGATCCGAAAACGCAGCAGCGTGCGGCTTGCGCCCTCGGGCGATACGGAGCGCCCGGGGATGGCGCGGGAAACCAGGCGGCGCATGGCGCGGGCGATGAGGTTGAGACGGAGAAACATGGTGATTTCCTTGGGGTAAGTGGTGATGACGGTGCAAAGGGGGGTTAACAACCCTGTGAGCTGAGCGTGGCGGTGGGCTTGTTCGTGCCAGGCTTGGCTTTTGACGACAGCAGCACAGCCTCGTAGCCACTGTTGTTGCCACCCATGGAGATGAAAAAGTCAGGCTTTCCGTCGCCGTCCACATCGGCTACGGCTTGCACATGCGTATCCCAGCCGTAGCCGTCCAGGTGGTAGCTGTAGAACTCGCCGCCGTAGCCAACGGTGTACAGCGCGCCTTCGCCATAGGGCGCACCGTTTTTGCCGCGCAAGCCGTTTTGCACATGCAGGGTGAAGAGCGCATCACCCAGCTTGAGTTGATAGGTATGGTCCAGCTTGGGGCTGAGCGTGCCGTTTGAAAACTTCACTGTGGGCACAGTGCCTTGTCGCAGCTTCACACCGGGCACACGCAGGTACTGCACGTCAATGGCGTCGGCGGGCGCGGTATTTGATACGTCGACTGCTTGCGAAGTATCGTTCCGGGCAGATTGACTGGCCACCACCTGCGCCGCCACATCGGCCAGAAAGTCGGGCAGGCCTTTGGTGGGTGCTTTGACCGGTGAAATCTTCAAGGCACCGGGTGTGTGGGCGATCTGGTACCACCCGTGGCGTGGCCAGGTGCTGGATTGCGTGGAAGACATCTGGTCGGTCAACAAATAGCTGCCAACGCCTTGCGCCCACTCGCCGGGTCGAATGAGGTACGCATTGGGGTCTGCAAGCTCTTTGGCGCTTACCGGTGTGGCAAACCCGGCGGCCATTGCGGCAACAGCAAAAACAAAACGGGTCGTGCGGTTCAACATGATTTTGGTTCCTTCGAGTGGGTTAGTCGGTGTCGACAGATGTGTTTGTCGACGCCCTCGATTCTTCGCAGATGCCCCGGAAGCTTCAATGCAGTGGCGGGGTGGTTCGGCTCACAGCAACGGCCAGAACCCTCCGGTCGCGGAAGAAACACTCACACGGTCGGCGCGCGAGCGCCTGGATAATTTGCCCATGGCCCACATTGCAGTAATTGAAGACGACCCGCCCACCAGCGACCAGCTGGCTGGCTGGATACGCGCCGCGCGCCCCGGCATCCGTGTGGATCAGTGGTTTAACCGCGACGACGCGGAAGCCGCTCTGGCCCGCGAGCACTACGACATGGTGGTACTGGACATTGAGCTGGGCCGCGAGCGCCATGCCGGTGTGGCCATCATCAACACGATCAACAAGCAACGTCCCGGCACGCCGGTGCTGGTGGTGTCAGCCATGCCCGCCTCCATTTACCGCAGCATCATGAAAGCGCTGGACGCTTGGGATTACTTGCAGAAAACCACGTTTGACGAAAGTGAATTTGTAGAAACGCTGCTGGATATCTTGCGGGTGACCAAAAGCACCGCCAAAGCGAAAGAAGCCATGCCCACACCTGCGGCAAGCGCTGACCAACTGCTGCTCGACCCGCTGTGGCAGCGCACCCCCACCTGGCGCGGCCAGCGCATCAACCTGCCGCTGACGGCCCAACGCATCCTGGCTACGCTGCACCAACGCGCGGGCCAGGTGGTGTCGTACGAGGAGTTGTTTGATGTGGTGAAAAGCGGCCGCAACCGCGACAACGTGCGCAAACATGTGAGCACCATTCGCGATGCCTTTCGCGAAATTGACCCCGCGTTTGAAGGCGTGGAAAACGTGCCCATGCGCGGCTTTCGGTGGGTGGTGCAGTCGCTCGCCACGAAGGTTTGATGAAACTGCGCGTGCCCCGGCTGGAGATGCCAACCATGCCCAGGCTGGAGATGCCACCTATGCCCCGGCTGGGGCTGGCCGCCTTCCGCCAGCGGCTGATTGTTCGCAGTGTGTTTGTGCTGCTGATTGCGGCGCTGCTGGCGCTGGCGGTGGTGTTGCTGCAAGAGGAAAAGGCGCGCAGCTACCAAAGCTACAGCGAAGGCTTTCGCAAGACGCAAGCCGAAGTGCTGGCGCAGTTGCGCCACCCGGCTGGGCAGTTGGCGCTGCTGAACCCAGACGTGCAAGCCAACACGACGCCCGCACTGCGCCCACTCCTGTTGCCCTATGCCGCGCTGGACTTTGACGACTACAGCAAGGCCCAGCAAGCGGTGGAGTTGTCGGGCTGCTCCACCCGTTTTCCGGATGGCAGTGCCATCTGTGTAGGCATTGGCAACAACCCGTATTCGGGCGGCTTCATCTACCTGGTGGGTAGCCTGGCCACAGGCCCGCTGGTGGGACGCGAGCGTGGTCGGCTGGCTCTGGATGGGGTGCACCGCGCGCGGGTCACGCTGACCATGCGCGGAGAAACCAGCCAATGGGTTGCGCCGTTTGAGTCGCAAAGCGAGCCAGACAGTGTGACCATCAAAGGCCGTTTGACCGGCTTTGCCGCCACGCCAGGCGACCCTGCACTCAGCCTGCAACAAGACACCCGACCGGTGCGCGACTTTCGCGGTTGGCTGTGGCAAGCCGGCGCGTGTGCTGACGGCGCGGGCACGCCACCGGCGGGCACCGCACCCGCCACCACCGCGCTGGCAGGCACGCCAATCGTCAGCACGCCTCCAGCGTGCGTGCGCACCGCCTTTTTCTCCGTGCGATTGCCTGTGGAGGCGTTTCGCGAAGCGCTGTTTCCCAAAGGCCGTGCGGTGCAGTGGCCACCGGCCGATCTGGACCGCATTCAAGTCCGCCTGGAGATGATGGAGCCGGGCAGCGACAAACCCGTGTTTGACAGCAACGCACCCGGTGCGGTGATGCCGCTGTCACTGCGCGAACTGGCGCAAAGCCTGTTGCCGGGAGAGCGCATCCACATTCGCTCACTGGCCAGTGCCGACGCACCCGCCATCACGCTTAAAGGTGGTCAGGGGTTAGCTGAGCCCTCCTCGCCATGGCTGAGCCAATTGATCAAAAAGCTACCGGTTCGAGAGGTGGTGACACCCCTGTCCAGCCGCGATGTGGTCCGCACGGCGGCGGGCCACTACGAGGTTCAACTGACTGGTGACGTGCGCGCCATTGAACAAGGCTTGAGCGTGGTCGCCACGCGCCTGTCGTGGTTCGTGGGCGGCATGCTGGGTGCCATCGCGCTGGCCTGGCTGGTCATTGAAGTGGGCTTGATTCGCCGCATTGCCGTGTTGACCAAGCGCGCCGCTGTGGTGTCATACAACGCGCGTGACCCGCAAGTCGAGCAGCGCTTGGGCAGTCTGGATGTGTCTGACCTGCGCGGCAGCGACGAGCTGGGCATCCTGGCAGGTGGACTGGCCGACCTGCTGCAGCGCGTGAAAGACGACGTGCAGCGCGAGCACATTCGCGCCCAACAAGAGCGCGACATGTGGAACGCCGTGGGTCACGAAATCATGTCACCCCTGCAATCGCTGATGGCCATTCACCCCCAACCGCAAGATGCCAGCCATCGCTACGTGCAGCGCATGCAGCAGGCGGTGCGCGTGCTCTACGGCACGGCCTCGCCCAGCGAAGCACTGCAGGCCGCCGACCTGGCAGTTGGCTCGATAGACCTGAATGCTTTCCTGAAAACCGTGGCCGCCAACGCGCACTTTGCCGGTATCAGCGACGTGGTGTTTTTGCCCTGGGACGCACCTGTGACGGTGCGCGCTGACGAGTTTTCACTGGAAGACGTGGTGACCCACATCCTGCGCAACGCCGACCGCTTCCGTCCCGCTGGCACCCCCATCACGCTTCACCTCAGCACCACCGACAGCACCGCCAGCGTCGCCATCCACAACCAGGGGCCCGCGATTGAGCCTGGGCGTTTGCAGCAGATTTTTGAATACGGCGTGTCGGGGTCTGCGGACGCTGGAGCCGACAAAGAACACCGTGGGCAGGGCCTGTTTGTGGCGAAAACCTACATGGCCAAAATGGGCGGCACGGTGAGTGCGGGGAATGTGGAGGGCGGGGTTTGTCTGACGTTGGTGTTGCAGCGGGTGGCTTGATTTCGCTCTGTATTTGATAGCTAGCTGAGCAGTATTGCCGGGTTGAATCGTCGTTTTAAGAGGTATTTAAATGGTAAAAATAGTCGCATCACTTTTGTGTTTACTCGTTTCTTGCTTGGGCAATGCCACAGCAGACAGCCATAAAAGTCAAAGATGCTCTGACAACCTATTCGTTTCAGCGGGTCGGCACCTGCAAGTCAAGAATTTTTCAGACCAAAAGTCGGGAGGCATTGTCGTTTCAGCGGTGTGCAAGGCATGGCCACACAACAACAATTTACTGCTGTTGGCATTCGCATACGACACCGCGACTGAACATCAAAAGAAGTTATTCGTGGCGGTGTTTGACAGTAAAGCCAAGCGCATTGTTCAAACTTACAAGAGGGATATCGAAGAAGACGCGTTAACTCAAATCGGTGAATCCAGCTTGCGGCTCGATACCGCTTGGTATCAACTCTCTAAAGAAGTAATGGCCTTTGGCCTGAGGTTTCAAAGTACTGCAATAGGGCCCAGTTGTGGCGACTTTGCGTCAGGGGACGAATTAACTTTGTTCGTACCGGAGGGGACCCAATTGCGGGAGATCTTTAACCTGCCGATGTACAGACAACGGTGGCTTAAAGGATGTCGTAGCAGTTGGCAGCCCGGTGACAATTCGGAAGAGGCCTTCTTGACTATCAGCATGAAAGACACCGCCACCAAAGGTTATGCCGACTTGTTGGTCACGGCCAAAATAGACGGGTCTGGCAACGGTGAGTTGGCTGATGCGCTTGCCAAGAAAAACAATCGCACAGAACGTCACACATTCCAATACGACGGGAAAACCTACCAACGAGGCAAGCCGGCCGCGTGGTGGGTGGGGTATTGAGCTTCGGACCCCGAAATTGAGATTCAAGCCTGATTTCGTACCCGCTTTTTGAATCGCCAATAGCAACCGCCTCCCGGATCGAGATCTGGCCTGATATTTCCGACACCAGAAAGGGCGGGGGCCTCCTTTCAATGCCAACGCGGTGCTGCTGGCTTGAGTCAGGTCCAGTCAGGTTGGCTCTGATTTCGCCCAGTTTAGAAAGCGCCCCAAGCCCACCACCACGAAGCCGCTGACGGCCCCCGCCAGCGCACCGCCCAGGTGGGAGGCCACCACCACGTTAAACCCCCATGATGGGTCAAACACCACCGGGAGCTGCCACGCTCGTTCGCTCAGCAGCTTCAGGCCCATGCCGGCTATCAGCACAAAGGACAATGGTTTTGCTATTGAATAAATAGCTGCTTGAGCAATTAATACAAGGGCTGCAGCATGAATGAGTGCCGAAAGTCCTGCATAGCCCGAAACCTGCGGCCACAGCCACAAGCTGGCGGTGGCCAGCGGCCAGGCCACCAACAAAGCCACCGCCGCCGCGGTGCCCGCCCGCATGGAATGCCCCAGCACAGCCAGCGCGCCCAGGGCTAGCAGGTTGCCCGCCAGGTGCGCCCACGACAGGTGAATCCACGCGGCGGTCCACAGGGTCCAGGGTCGTGCCAGGGCGTGGTGCGGCTGCCAGGCCAGGGGGTGAAGGGCACCGGTCTCCCGCAAAGCGGGCAAGAGCAGCGCCAAAGTGAGCGCACCCATACCAATACCCAGGCACGTGGCCAGCCACACATAGCGGGTGGGTATCAAAGCAGCGGGTGTGGCTAAACCGGAATCACGCACGGGGCGCACGGGCCGTGCCGGTTGCACCGGTCGCGCAAGCAATAGCCGCCAGTAGCGCATCGGCAAACAGCGCAGGCACATCACACCCGGTTTGTTGGGTGATTTCCTGAAAGCAGGTGGGGCTGGTGACGTTGATCTCCGTCAGGCAATCACCAATCACGTCCACGCCGATGAGCAGCAGCCCGCGTGCGGCGAGTTTGCTGCCCACCGACTGCGCAATTTCCACATCGCGCGGCGACAGCGGCTGGGCTACGCCTTTGCCGCCCGCTGCCAAGTTGCCACGCACCTCACTTCCTTGTGGAATGCGCGCCAGACTGAATGGCACGGGCTGGCCCGCGATGACCAGAATGCGTTTGTCGCCCTGGGTAATTTCGGGCACAAAGCGCTGCACCATCAAGGTCTGCGCACCGTTCAGATTCAGGGTTTCGATGATGCTGCCCAGGTTCAGCCCGTCGGCCTTCACCCGGAAAATGCCCATGCCGCCCATGCCGTCCAGCGGCTTCAGGATGATGTCGTGGTGCATCTCGTGAAAGTCTCGCACGGCTTTCGCACTGCGGGTAACCAGGGTGGGGCTGGTGTATTGCGCAAACTCCATGATGGCCAGTTTTTCCGGGTGGTCACGCAGTGCCCGTGGGTCATTGAATACTTGCGCGCCTTCGCGCTGGGCTTGCTCCAGCAGGTGCGTGGCATAAAAGTATTCGCTGTCAAACGGGGGGTCCGTTCGCATCACCACGGCGTCAAAGTCTTTCAGGGCCAGGATGGGTCGGGCTGCTTCGATGAACCAATTGTCGTGCTCACCGGTCAGTGTGATTTGACGGACTGGGGCTTGCACCACACCACCGCAGCGCCAACTCAAGTGGCCCGCCTCGCAAGCAGCCAGCGCATGGCCGCGCCGGGCCAGCTCACGCATCATGGAAAACGTGGTGTCTTTGTGGGTTTT
>JAYUXO010000299.1:0-3535 GCA_043753505.1 Comamonadaceae bacterium | reverse complement strand
CGCAGATCAGCCAGGCCGGATGTGCGTGCATCAGCGTTTTCAGGCGCATCACGTCTGGCGGGGTGCCTTGCTTTTCCTCATCGGCGTTGTACATCGGGATGTGGAAGTCCGCCAGCTCGATGTGGCTGACCTGCGCACCGTAGGTGGTAGCCAGGCCGGCGGCGGCGCGGGCCAGTTGACGGTTGAAGGATTTTTGGCGTGTACTGCCCGCAAAGATCAAGAGTTTCATGGCCGGGATTTCAGCACATGAATCCCGGTCCCAAGGCTAAAATGTACAAAATTTTTACTTTGTACAAATATGCAAACCCTAGCGTTAAGTAAATTCCGTGCATCAGCTTCAGCCATGCTTGATTTGGTGGAGCGGGGCGAAACGGTGCGTATTTTGCGTCACGGCAAACCGGTGGCTGATCTGGTGCCGGTCAAGTTGGATGCGCCCGTAAAAATACTTAGCTGGAAGCGGCCTATCATTCCTTTGAAGATCAACCGTCCTGATGGCAAATCAGGCGCTCAACTCATCATCGAAGAGCGTGAAAGCGCGCCTTACTAATGAAGGTTTTGTTTGACACTTCGGCGCTCTACAAGCGCTATAGCGATGAGTTTGGCACGCAACAGGTGGATGCGGTTTTGCAACAAGCCAGCGAAGTGTTGCTAGCGGCTCATTGCAAAACCGAGATTGCATCTGCTTTATGTCGAGATCAGTTCAACGCCGGCATCACGCGCGAGGAATATTTCGAGACCTTTGCATTGGTGCAAAGCGACTTTGACGATTTCACGGTCGTGGGGCTGAATGCGCGAGTGGAAGCGCTGGCGATTGCTGCGATGCAAGGCAATCGCTTGCGGGCCGTGGATGCCCTGCACATCGGCACCGCGCAGGTCGCAGGCGTCGATTTGTTTGTGACCGCTGATCGCAAACAGGCAGCTGCTGCGCAGGCATCCGGCCTGAAAACCCAACTGATCGATATTTGAGGCACCCGTCGATGTACTACCCCAAAGAATTTGACGTGATCGTGGTCGGTGGAGGCCATGCCGGCACCGAAGCCGCGCTGGCCGCAGCGCGCATGGGTTGCCAGACCCTGCTGCTGACGCACAACATTGAAACCCTGGGCCAGATGAGCTGTAACCCGTCGATTGGCGGGATTGGCAAAGGCCACCTGGTCAAAGAGGTTGATGCGCTGGGTGGTGCCATGGCTATTGCCACCGACGAAGGCGGCATTCAGTTTCGCATTCTGAACAGTTCCAAAGGCCCGGCCGTGCGTGCCACGCGCGCGCAGGCTGATCGCATTTTGTATAAGGCAGCCATCCGAACGCGGCTGGAAAACCAGCCCAACCTCACGCTGTTTCAACAAGCAGTTGACGACCTGATGGTGGAGGGTGACAGGGTCGTGGGCGCTGTGACGCAGGTGGGCATCCGCTTTCGCAGCCGCACTGTCGTGCTGACCGCCGGCACGTTTCTGGACGGCAAGATCCATGTCGGCTTGAATAACTATGCAGCAGGAAGGGCAGGCGACCCACCCGCGCTGTCGCTGTCGGCGCGGTTGAAAGAACTCAAGTTGCCGCAAGGCCGCTTGAAAACGGGCACGCCACCGCGTATTGACGGGCGCAGCATCGACTTTTCAAAGTGCCTGATGCAACCCGGAGATGGTGTAGCCGCACATGGCGCGGCGGGTATGTCGGATGGAGTGGGCGAGCACATTCCAGTATTCAGCTTTATGGGCCATGCTGCGATGCACCCGCGTCAAATGCCGTGCTGGATCACCCATACCAACGCTCGCACGCACGACATCATTCGCGCCGCGTTTGACCGAAGCCCCATGTTCACCGGCAAGATTGACGGCGTGGGCCCGCGCTATTGTCCGAGTGTGGAAGACAAGGTAAACCGTTTCGCGGACAAGAACAGCCACCAGATTTTTCTGGAGCCTGAGGGCCTGACCACACATGAAATTTACCCCAACGGCATTTCCACCAGCCTGCCATTTGACGTTCAGTACGAACTCGTGCGCAGCATGGCGGGGTTGGAAAACGCGCACATTCTTCGCCCCGGCTACGCCATTGAATATGACTACTTTGACCCCCGTGCGTTGAAAAGCAGCTTTGAAACCCGGCAGATTGGCGGCCTGTTCTTTGCCGGACAGATCAACGGCACCACGGGTTATGAGGAGGCGGCGGCGCAAGGCTTGTTCGCAGGCGTCAATGCCGCGCTGCAATGCCGTGAACAAGGCGCCTGGTTGCCCCGTCGTGATGAAGCCTACCTGGGCGTGTTGGTGGATGACCTGATTACGCAAGGCGTCACCGAGCCGTACCGCATGTTCACCAGTCGCGCTGAGTACCGGCTGCAGCTGCGCGAAGACAATGCCGACATGCGCTTGACCGGGATTGGTCGGCAAATGGGTTTGGTGGACGATGCTCGATGGGACGCCTTCAGCCGCAAGCGTGACGCTGTTTCACGTGAAACGCAACGGCTGAAGACCACTTGGGTCAACCCACGCAACCTGCCGCCCGCTGAATCTGAGCGGGTCCTGGGCAAAGCCATTGAGCACGAGCACAGCCTGGCCGACTTGCTGCGAAGGCCAGACGTGACCTACGCAGCCCTGATGTCGCTGGACGGTAACAAGCACGCAACGCCCGATGTTTCACGTGAAACTCTGGGTGATTTGCTGGGGCCAGTAGTCGAGCAGCTGGACATTGCCGCCAAATACTCTGGCTACATTGAAAAGCAGAAAGAGGAGGTGGAGCGTGCCTTCGCGCACGAAAGCATGAAGCTCCCGCTGGACCTTGATTACATGCAAGTGGCCGCGCTGTCGTTTGAGGCACGGCAAAAGCTCAACCGCTACCGGCCCGAGACGCTAGGCCATGCCTCGCGCATATCGGGCATTACACCTGCGAGCATCTCCCTTCTGATGGTTCATATGAAGAAGGGCGGCGGGTTGCGGGTTGCGGCGGCAAGCCGTACGCTTGAGCCCACTTAAGTTGCGGAGCACTGACGATGATGAAACTACACGGGATGAAGTGGGCAATGGCGGCCTTGTTCTGCACTCTGGCGGCGGCCGCTGCCCTGCCGACAAGGGCCACGGCACAGGTGTACCGGTGCACTTTGAGCGATGGCACCATCAGCCTGGGAGACCGTCCGTGTGCTGTGGGTGTGCCGGGTGAGCCGGTAAAGGGGTTGCCCGGTGTGCCCGTACCAGCGGAGAGTGGCGCGCGTCCACAATCCAACGGCAGCACACAGTGTGAGCGCTGGAGCCAGCGCACAAGCCGATACGGCGATGGCGACGGCGGCTACCGAAGCGCGGCAAGCGTTCGCTACGCTGCCGATCGCCACCAGCAAGACTGCCACGGCTACAAAACAAAGGCCACGGCTGGCGACAAATCGCGTGAGGCCGCCGTGCAGCGCGAGTTTGCCGACCAAGGTTGCGACATCAAGCACCGCGCCGTAAAGGACGGCTACCAAAAGAGGGCTGGTTTTAACGACGTTGACCGGCGTGCATTTGACCGCCTGGCAGCTGACGTGGCGCGTGACTGCTGATCGCGCCGCGCG
>JAYUXO010000298.1:0-8724 GCA_043753505.1 Comamonadaceae bacterium | reverse complement strand
AATTCAGCCCATTGCATTCTGGGAAACCATGATTTGAGCCTGCTCGCCGTAGCCCACGGTGCGCGCGCAGCTGGCAGCCGCGACACCATGGACAGCATACTCAAAGCGCCCGACCGCACCGCCCTGCTCGACTGGCTGCGCCACCGCCCGCTGGCGATCTACGCGCACGGCATTTTGATGGTGCATGCGGGGGTGCTACCGCAATGGACGCTGCCGCAAACGTTGGAGCTGGCCCACGAGGTGCAGCAGGTCGTATGCAGCCCGGACGCCGCGGCGTTTTTCACCCAGATGTATGGCAACGAGCCGACGCAGTGGCACGACAAGCTCAAGGGTGCCGACCGCCTGCGCCTGATCGTCAACGCCCTGACGCGGCTGCGCTTTTTCAACCGTGACGGCAGCCTGGAACTGAAAGTCAGCGCCGCGCCGCTTCGTGCGCCCAAAACCTTGATTCCCTGGTTCGACATGCCTGAACGCCAGACTGCCAGCACCACCATAGCCTTTGGCCACTGGTCGCAACTGGGGCTGATGCTTCGGCACGATGTGCTGTCAATGGACACGGGTTGCGTGTGGGGTGGTCGGCTGAGCGCCTTGAGATTGGGAACAAACAGAAGTCAGGACGAGTTGATTCAAGTGCCGTGCGAGGCGTGTTCACCGCTGGAGTAATTTTGTCCGCTGCTACCTGGTTGACTGGCAGCGACCCATCCGTGTTGATGAGCCAGATGCTGTGGCTGAAGTCGCGTCGCACCGGGCGAAGTTGTGATTTACAGCACAACTTTGTTCTGTAGTTTCTAAAGTTGATGTAAAGCCCAAACCAAAACCCACCTAAATTTGCTCAGTTGCATATAGTATCAATTGTCAAATTTTTGTAACAAACTTAAATTGCCGGACAACGTTTAAGTAGATCAACCTGAAAGCTAAAAAATGAAACTCAATCTTATTTCCGTCGCAGTTTGCGCCGCCTTCCTGTTTCCGACACTGTCGCAAGCTGAGTCCGACATCAACACGCCGACACCAGCGAACGGAACCGCCAGTGCCCGTTTGGACTTTCGCGTCACGATTCCGCGTATCTTGTTCCTGCAGGTTGGAACTGGTACACCATTTGTAGATGCGCTGAACGGCACGAACCTCAATTTGATCGACTTCGTCGTGACGCCCGCCAACCTCGGCGGTGGACCTATCACCGCAACACCGACCAGTGGCGATCTGGGCGCTGGCGCGGTCACAGTCCGCGTGTTCGGCAACGATGGCGCCATTGGCTTGACCTCCACCACAGATGGTAACTTGACCAACGCGGCGGGCGACACCATTCCCTGGACTGAGATAGCCGTTGCGCCAGCTGCAGGCACGGCTTCCGGCGTGTTCCAGTCCGTGTCTATTCCCCATCCCACATTTGTGAGCGGTTTAAGATCTGCTGCAGTCTCCTTGACCGCCACTGCCAAGGTGGTTCGCTCAGCCGGAACCTGGACATATACATTTGCTAATTCCGCGCCTTATGCAGCTGGCACTTATGGCGGCGTAGGGGTTCTTAATGGTCGCGTGACATACACGGCAACACTCCCCTGAATTGTCAAAGCGGCATCGCCGCTGCGATGGAACATGGCAAAGGTTCGTCCTTTGCCTTTTTTATTTGTACTCGTTGGTTTTTTAACATGGCTCATTTGCTGGTGAGGTCCGAAATGTCAAAGTCAAGCGTTGGTAAGCAGTGCGTGCGTGTTACCGCTTTTTTGATAACCATGACTCCACTGGCTACGCAAGCATTCGTCGTTACCATCACGCCGGGCGCTCGCGCGATTTACCTTCAAGTGGGCACAGGAACCGTTGCCGGCGGCAATTTCAACACTGGCGGAACGCCTCAGGACAATACGACGGTCAATCTTGTGTCTGACACCGTGCCGGCAGCCAATATTGGCGATGGTCCGCGAGCCATGACGAGCAACAGCACGGTGGCGCAAAGTCCGTATGACGGTTTTACGTTTTGCACCCCTGGAACACAGGTTTATGTCGGTGGGTTTTTTCGCCGCGCTGCTAACGGTGCTGGCGGCGACGCAACACTGACCGTCACCACACCGCCAAACTTGGTCAACGCGGCACTGGACACGATTGCGTTCACCAACATTTCATGGGTATCCAGTGGTATCGGTGACCCTACACCAACCATCCCTTCCGGCACGTTTGCAGGCGGACTGCAAACGCTGTTGACCATCGCGCGAAACAACTGGTTCGAGAGTTGCCTGGCTTTCGGGTATGCCAACACACAACCCGTTGCCGCTGGTGTTTTCAATGGCCGGGCTACCTACACCCTGACCGCCCCATGAACCACGGTTTGCCCAACACAGCATCCAGACTGACGGCTTGCGCCATTTTTATGGCGGGTTTGTTCATCGCTCAACTGGCTATTGCCAGTGCCTTACGAATCGATGACACCGGTACGGTGGTGGCCGATCCCGTGGTGGGTATGAAATGGAAAAACCTGGTTCCAGGGCGTGGTGCCAACCATACGGTTGAAGCCTCCACCCGGGTTGATCTGGCCCTCAATCTGGCTCCGTGGTTGAATAAGCGTGCCCGTATTTACATGGTATTGGCACAGGCTGGCGACACCCAGGTGCTGGCACGGTGGTCTACCCAAGGCAGGTTACTGGCAGGTAGCTTGCGAAGTGGAGAACGTGCACTGGTGTTTGACGGGCAGGTGGCTTTGGCCAATTTGCGGGAATCCATTTTTTTGTATCTGCAAACCGATGGCCGGTATCTCACCCAGGTTCAAGCGCTTGATTTTTACTTTGAAATTGAGGTCATTCCATGAGTTGGTTTGCGCGTTCAGCGTTGTTTGCTGCTTGCTTTGTTGTTCTTGCCCTGGGCATACCGCAGCCTGCGCTGGCCAACTTTGCCTTTTCGGTGTCTCCCCCGCGCTTTGAACTCAAGGCCGTACCTGGCCAGCGCCTGCGCCAGGTGATTGAACTGACCAACGTTGCCAACCAGCCAACAGCGTTGTTGATCAAAACAGCTGATTGGGTATACCAAACCGACGGCGGTGTGGCGTTCGTTGACGAGCTGGCCGCGGACAGCTGCCGCCCGTGGATTGCGCTGGAGCGCCGCGAGCTGCTCGTGGCTGCCAGCCAGCCCTATCGCTTTCGCTTTGAGGTAACCGTTCCAGCAGGGCAAACCACCACCGAATGCCGCTTTGCCATTTTGTTGGAGGGTAAAGAACCCAGCCTGGCTGGCGCATCCCAGTCGATTCCGATCGGCGCGCGGGTTGCAGTCATTGTTTATGTTGCGGTGGGAGATGCCGCGCCCAACCTGTCGTTGGTGTCTTCAGCGGTCGAGTTGCGTGATGGCAAGCGGGTGCCGGTGATTCTCATACGCAACAGTGGCACGGCGCACGGGCGACTGGAAGGGTTTCTGGCAGGCACTGATGCCAACGGAAAGCGGCTCGAAGCCTCACCGGTCAACAGCCCCATCTTGCCGGGCGAGACACGCAAAATTGTGCTGACAGTATCTGAACGTACTGGCACTGACGCCTCCATTGAACCGGTTTTTCCGGTGACTTTTAAAGGAGTTCTGGAGTGGGGCAAAAACCAGACTCTTGATATCGATCAACGTTTCGGACCATGACATCTGCGCGGTGGGCTGGCCTGTGGCTGACCACGTGCGCTGGCACGCTGGGTGCCTGTGACGGGCTGGCCCAAACCCCGCAAACCGTGCCACCCACGCCAGCGCCATCTTCAAGCGCGTACATCGACAGGGTGCTCGAAGAAGGCCCACAACCCGCGTTGTCAGCGACCGATCCACCCGGCGGCAGCGGCAGCGGTTGGCAACGGGGTTGGCGCCTGGATTACACGCTATCCAGCGAACGTGCATCGCAAAAAAACGCGACCCGCGCGGTCTCGTTCTCGGGCTTTCTGGATACGCCGAATCATGGTGCCCTGTCGCTCAACGCCAGCCAGAGTCGGCAAGACGCACAAGGGAGCTTGCAGGATCCAGGCCGCCCTCGCCGCACCACACGCGCCTGGCGAATGGACCAGTTGGCCCTGCCGTTTAACCGTGGATGGCTGGCCAACCACAGCGTTGGGAACGTGAATACCTTGCAAGTGCCCTTGATGCAGGGGTTTGGCCGCAATAACCTGGCGTCGTCCCCGGTGCAAGGGCTGGTGGGCCAGTGGGCGCAAGGACAGCGCTGGGTGTTCAACGCGTCTATCGGTCAACCGGGCTTGTACGACGGGCTCGGTAACGACGGATTTGAGCTGGCACGTGGACGCCTGGCATCGGTTGGCTTGCAATTTTCTTTGCCAGGTGACCGTGTGACTGCATCCAGCCTCGGGTTTCAGCTGAACCAGGCCGGCGGCGTATTTGACACAGCAAACCCGGGTGGTACGCAGGACATCCAGTCGCTTTGGAGCGGATGGCGCTGGCAGGGCCAGGCACCCTGGGCCGATACCCTTGGCTTATCTGACGCCCCATCCAGTCAACGCGACGGCACCGTCGAAGTGCAAGTGAACGCACTGACCAGCCAGACCCGTCGGCAAACGCAAACCCTGTTGCCCGCGGGCTTGCGTGCCACGCAGAATGCCCACGGATTCTGGGCCGATGCCCAATGGCGTAGCGGCTGGTTGAGCCAGTCGGCGGGGTTTTTCTACCTTCAGCCGAATTTGCAATGGGGTGTCGCCAGCGCCATATCCGACCTTCGGGGCGTGAACTGGCGCGCTGAGTGGAGTGCCCGCCAGTGGCAGGTGGGTGTGGCAGCGGAGGTTGCCGACAGCCTGTCGGGCCTGTCATCGGCCAGCACGTTTGTGAACGCGTTTGGCCGCTACCGGCTAAATGCACGCGACAACCTGGCCGCCAACTTCGCGCTGCGCGCGGGCAGCGCTGCAGGGCAAACAGCGCAGTTCACCTGGAGCCGCCGCTCCGACTGGGGTCAGACCCAGTGGCGCGCTGAATTGATTCGGGCCGGGCAGCGCCGGGCGTTGCGCGCCAGCGTAGACCACAGCTGGCTGGAGGACACATCGGGCACGCTGGCCACCTCGCTGGGCTGGGAGCGTCTGCATGAGCAGGGGTTGACCAGTCAGGCCTGGAATATTGGCGTAGTGGGCGGCTTGCGGCTGTGGCAAAGTGTTTCACTGGACGCCAACTTGCGCGGTGCTCAAAGTCCGGGCGGGCCTGTGTACAACGGTGCATTGGGGCTGAACTGGGCTGTGGCCCGTGGCTGGAATGCATCGGTGCAATACAGCGCTGTGCAGGGCCAGGCCAACCAGGCCCTGCAAATCACTTCAGCGCTGGCGGCTGCGGCTGCCAACGCCGTCGCGCCCACAGCCAGCAGCCAGCGTTTGCTGTTTACGTTGCAATACGCCGACAGCGCGGGCTCACGTCTGGCACCCATTGGCGGCACGCCGGGCAGCGGATTTGGCTCTGTGTCAGGTGTGGTGTTTTTTGACGCGGACGACAACAGCCTGCGCGAAGCTTCGGAAGCAGGCGTGCCCGACGTGACGATCCGTTTGAACGGGCGTTTTCAAACGCGCAGCGACGCCCAGGGTCGTTACGAGTTTCCGGCGGTGGCCGAAGGTTCACACCGGCTGGAAATCATCGCTGACAACGTGCCCTTGCCTTGGAGCCCCAAAGACCGCACGGCACAGGGTGTGCAAGTGTGGGTTCGAGACCGCACTGTTTTTGACTTTGCCTTGCAGCGACAACGCTGAACGTGTCAGCAAGAAGTTAAAGACATGTGAGCTGATTTAAAGACCATATATCAGCTTAGCCCTTGTAGATATTGCTCAGGCAGCTATCAAATATATAGCAATCAGATAACGTATACATGTCCGGAAACGGCTAGCCTGAAGCGCCCAGCCGCCTATCATGGCCGCCATGCAATCCAACGCTCAACACACCGCCAAGTTGAATCCGCCGGCCTGTTACCAGGCCATCCAGGCGCGGGATGCGCGGTTTGATGGCTGCTTTTTCACCGCAGTGACATCCACTGGCATCTACTGCCGCCCGGTGTGCAAGGTGCGCGTTCCACGTTTTGAAAATTGCCGTTTTTTTGCTTTGGCTGCGCAGGCCGAGCGCGCGGGTTTCCGGCCTTGCTTGCGCTGCAGGCCCGAGCTGGCACCAGGCTCGTTGGTGTGGTCCATACACGACGCCAGCCGCATGCTGGCCTGGCAGGCCGCGCGGTTGCTGGATGAGCCCGAGATCTGGGGCGACATTACGCCGTCGGTAGAACAACTGGCTACGCGCCTGGGTGTCAGCAGCCGCCACGTGCGGCGGATTTTTGAGGCAGAACTGGGTGTGTCTCCCCTGCAATACCTGCAAACACGCCGCCTGCTGTCGGCCAAGCAATTGCTCGCGGACACCCACCTGCCCGTGATGCAGGTAGCGCTGATCAGCGGCTTTGCCAGCTTGAGGCGTTTCAATGCGGCGTTTGTCCAGCACTACGGTTTAAACCCCACGGCCATGCGGCGCACTGGCCCGGCTTCCAGCGGTGCGCTCACGGTGGTGCTGGGCTACCGCCCGCCCTATGACGCAGCCTCGATACTTGAATTTTTCAGCAAGCGCTTGATTGCAGGCATTGAATGGGTGGATTTGCCCGCCCTGCAGTTAGGCAAGACCGTGCGCGTCGAGGCTGCGGGCCAGGTACAGACCGGCTGGGTGATAGCCCAATTCGACACGCCACGCCACCAAGTGCAGTTGCAGGTCAGCGACTCGTTGCGTTCGGTGCTGCCCATCGTGATTCGCCGCGTGCGCGCCCTGCTGGACCTGGACGCCCACCCTCAAGCCGTCAATGCCGCGTTGAACGGGCACTTTCCTGGTTGTGACGGCCTGCGCGTGCCGGGCAGCCTGGACGGTTTCGAGCTGGCGGTACGCGCGGTGCTGGGCCAACAAATCACGGTGGCAGCCGCCCGCACCCTGGCGCAGCGCCTGGTGGCACGGTTTGGCGAGGCGATTGACACGCCCTGGCCGCAACTGACCCACCTGTTCCCAACACCCGCCGTGCTGGCGCAAGCCTCAGGCGATGCCTTGGGTCAGCTGGGCATCGTGCGGCAGCGGCAAGTCGCCATCGTTGCCACTGCCCAGGCAGTGGCGCAGCAACGCATCAGTCTTCAGGCCGGTGCCGATGTACATGCCACCGTGTTGGCACTAAAAACCCTGCCCGGCATTGGCGATTGGACCGCCCAATACATTGCCATGCGCGCCCTGCGCTGGCCCGATGCGTTTCCGGCAGGTGACGTGGCGCTGCACAAAGCGTTAGGTGTGCAGGGCGACAAGAACCCTGCCCGCGCGGCCGAAGCGATGTCGCAGGCCTGGCGGCCCTGGCGCAGTTACGCGGTGCTGCGGGCCTGGCGCGGATCAAGGGCCATGTCAGATGATTTCGCCGCTGTACGGCTTGATGACAGATGACCAACAGTCCAGTCCGCTCTGCTGCATGCGTCATCGCAGCCCGAAGGGCACGGTCATCATGTCACCTGCTTGCATTTGCTACTAAATAAATAGCTGTTTGAGCAACATTGACAAGGGCTAGACGCACTTTTTATATGAAATATCACCCTCGAACCGTCCAGACAACCTGGCGCAGTCCACTGGGATCCATGATCATCGCTGCGAGCCCGATGGGCTTGTGCGGTGTCTGGTTTACTGACCAGCGTCACTTGCCGCCTGACACTGTTCTGGCGCGCTGGCCCCACAAGCCTGCGCACGCGGTGTTGCGGCTGGCAGTGGCCCAAATGACGGCTTATTTCAAAGGCCGTGGCCAGTTTGATCTGCCGCTAGACCTCGGCGCAGGCACCGCATTTCAGCAATCGGTCTGGCAGGCGCTGCTGCGCATACCCAGCGGCCAGACCACCAGCTATGGCGCCATCAGCCAGCAAATCAACAACCCGAAGGCCGCGCGCGCCGTGGGTGCTGCCGTGGGACGCAACCCCGTGGGTATCGTCGTGCCGTGCCACCGGGTTTTGGGTGCAGATGGGTCATTGACCGGGTATGCGGGCGGGCTTTCGCGCAAGGGGACGTTGTTAAAGTTAGAGAACGTCTTCACCTTTGCTGATGGGCGCGCTCCCCCGCATTTATTCCCTTCCCACCCGGGACAGAGCAATTGCGGGGCGCAAAAGGCCCTACCCTTTCCAGTCTGACAAGAACATTCACCCGCGTGTCCCCACCCTGCCCTTCCTCGCAGGGGGAGGGAGCCAGATACCTACCCCATCACGTGACCACACCAACCACTCCCCGTCCCTGGGTTACCGACTTCGTGCTGCTCGGCGCAATTTGGGGCTCCTCGTTTCTTTTCATGCGCATGGCTGTAGTGGATTTCGGCCCGCTGGCCACTGCGTTCGTTCGGGTGGCCATTGCGGCGGCGTTTCTGCTACCCATGTTGCTGTTGCGCGGCCTGCTGCCGCAACTCAAGGCGCACGCAGGCCGTGTGTTTCTGGTGGGCGTTCTCAACTCAGGCATTCCGTTTGCATGTTTTTCGTTTGCGCTGCTGTCGATTACCACCGGCCTGTCAGCCATCTTGAATGCCACCGTGCCGCTGTTCGGCGCATTGGTGGCTTGGGTGTGGCTGAAAGATCGGCCCACGGGCTCGCGCGTGCTGGGCCTGGCGCTTGGGTTTGCCGGGGTTGCCATGCTGGCTTGGGACAAAGCCACGTTCAAGCCCGACGCGGTCTCGGGGATTGCGCCCGGTTGGGCAGTGCTGGCCTGTCTGCTGGCCACTTTCTGCTACGCGCTATCGGCCAGTTTCACCAGGCG
>JAYUXO010000297.1:0-3556 GCA_043753505.1 Comamonadaceae bacterium | reverse complement strand
ACCGCGAGATTGAGCGCGAAGCGGGCACCAGCATGAACGAGGTTTTGTTGTTGCATGGTCAGGCTGGGTACCGGCGCTATGAGCGCCGTGCGTTGCTGCGCATTGCGCAGGAATGCGCCCAAGGCGTGGTGCTGACCACGGGCGGCAGCATCGTGAGTGAGCGCGAAACCTTCGACCTGCTTCAAAGCCATTTTTATTGTGTTTGGCTCAAAGCCAGCCCTGAGGAACACATGGCCCGTGTGGTGGCGCAAGGCGATATGCGGCCGTTTGACGTGACATGTGGAGCAACCAGCGATGCCATGGACGACATTCGCCGGATTCTGTCCAGCCGCGAGGCGCTGTATGCGCGGGCCGACGCGGTGGTGGACACGGCAGCGCGCACCACCCGGCAGTCGTTGAAAGACCTGGAACGTGCGGTACGTCAGTAACCGGCGGTCACTCCACGGTAGAGGCTCCCTCGTTGCGGCCCTTACCCCAGCCCGCTCCCACAAGTGCAAGAAGGAGCCAAGACCGAATTTGCTCCCTCTCCCGCTTGCGGGAGAGGATTGGGTGAGGGCACTCGCGGCATACACCCAGTCGGAAGCCCGACTCACTTCATCAGGAAACACCCATGAACGCCATCACCGAACCCCAGCGCTTCAATCAGGTCATGCAAGGCCAGGGGCGTGAGCTGGTCAGCTTCGCCACCCACCCCAGCCGCTACCAGCATTGGACGCTGGCCGTAGAGGGTGATGTGGCCAGGCTCAAGTTGGACATCAATGAAGACGGCGGCATCAAGCCCGGCTACAAGCTCAAGCTGAACAGCTACGACCTGGGTGTGGACATCGAGCTGCACGACGCAATCAACCGCATTCGCTTCGAGCACCCAGCCGTCAAGGTGGTGGTGTTCGAGTCTGGCAAAGAAAAAATCTGGTGTTCTGGTGCCAACATTTACATGCTGGGCCTGTCCACCCATGCCTGGAAAGTGAACTTCTGCAAGTTCACCAACGAAACCCGCAACGGCCTGGAAGACTCTTCCCGCCACGACGGTTTGAAGTCGCTGGCCGCCGTGACAGGCGCTTGCGCGGGTGGCGGCTACGAGCTGGCGCTGGCGTGCGACCGCATTGTCATGGTGGACGACCGCAGCTCCACCGTCAGCCTGCCCGAGGTGCCCTTGCTAGGCGTGTTACCCGGCACCGGGGGTCTCACGCGTGTGACCGACAAGCGCAAGGTGCGGCGTGATTTGGCCGATATTTTCTGCACCACCAGCGAGGGCGTGCGCGCTGACCGGGCACGCGACTGGAAACTGATTGACGAGCATGCCAAGCCACAACAGTTTGGCCAATTGGTTGCTACAGAAATAGAAGCGCTTCGAGCAGTATCTATAAGGGCGGGTGGCCCAAAAGGCATTGAACTGACGCCTTTGAAGCCCGCGATTGATGAAGCGGGCTACCACTACAGCACGGTTGATGTGCAGGTGGATCGCACCGCCCGCATCGCCACGCTCACGGTGACCGCGCCCACGCAGGCAGTCGAATCCACTCCTGAGGCGATCGAAGCTGCCGGTGCTCACTGGTGGCCGGTGCGCATGCAGCGCGAACTGGACGATGCCATCCTGAACCTGCGCACCAACGAGCTGGAAACAGGCACCTGGGTCATCAAAACCCGTGGCGACGCGCTTCATGTCATGCAAGCAGACGCGGTCATCGCGCAACATGCCAGCCACTGGCTGGTGCGTGAAACCATCGGCGCCCTACGCCGTACCCTGGCCCGCCTCGACGTGACCAGCCGCTCGCTGATTGCGCTGGTCGACCAGGGCTCGTGCTTTGCGGGAACATTGTTTGAGCTGGCCCTGGCTTGCGACCGCATCTACATGCTGGATTTACCAGACAGTCCGGACGCGGCGCCCACGCTGCAATTGAATACCGCCAATTTTGGTTACTACCCCGCCGTCAACCACCTGACCCGCCTGCAGACGCGATTCAACGAAGACGCGCAAACCATCATCCAGCTCCAAGGCGTGATCGACACCCCGCTGCGCGCCGACCAGGCTTTGGGTCTGGGTTTGGTGACGTTGACCCCGGACGACATCGACTGGGATGACGAAATCCGGATCATGTTGGAAGAACGCGCTTCACTATCGCCCGACGCCATGACCGGTCTGGAAGCGTCCTTGCGTTTTCCCGGCAAAGAAACCCTGGAAACCCGCATCTTCGGCCGCCTGTCGGCTTGGCAAAACTGGATATTCATCCGGCCCAACGCGGTGGGGGAAGAGGGCGCTTTGAAGCTGTTTGGAACCGGCAAAAAGGCCAGGTTTGATTGGAAGCGTATTTGAAAACCACTTACCGCAGAGGCGCAGAGAACGCAGAGATTCGCAGAGTGAATTCAAAGAAATGTTTTCCTCTGCGCTCTGTGCGTCTCTGCGGTGAATGTCCCCGACCCCGTATTTTTTAGGAGCACAAACCATGTCCACCATCGACCTGCAAGCAAAAATCCCCAACAACATTCACCTGGGCGAGAACCGCCAACTGCAGCGGGCGCTAGAACATTGGCAACCTGCGTTCCTGAACTGGTGGGACGAGATGGGTCCCAGCGACTTCAAGGCCAAGGAGGTTTACCTGCGCACCGCTGTGGGCGTCGACGCGCAAGGCTGGGCCAGTTATGGCTACACGCCCATGCCTGACTACCGCTGGGGCATCTTCCTGGCCGACCAGGAGCCGGGCCGCAAGATTGGTTTTGGCGACCACATGGGGCAAGACGTATGGCAGGAAGTGCCTGGCGAATACCGCAGCAGCTTTCGCCGTTTGATCGTCACGCAGGGCGATACCGAACCAGCGTCTGTTGAACAACAGCGGTTGCTGGGTCATACCGCGCCCAGCTTGTATGACCTGCGCAACCTGTTTCAGGTGAACGTGGAAGAGGGTCGCCACCTGTGGGCCATGGTCTATCTGCTGCACGCCCACTTTGGCCGCGATGGCCGGGAAGAAGCCGAAGAACTGCTCATGCGCCACAGCGGGGATGCCGACAAGCCGCGCATTCTGGGCACCTTCAACGAGCCGATGGACAACTGGCTGAGTTTTTTCATGTTTACCTACTTCACTGACCGGGATGGCAAGTTCCAGCTCAAGAGCTTTGCTGAAAGCGCTTTCGACCCGCTGGCCCGTACCACCCGCTTCATGCTCACCGAAGAGGCGCACCACATGTTCGTGGGTGAAACCGGCATTGGCCGCGTCATCAAGCGCACGCTGGAGGTGATGAAGGAACTGGGTACTGACAACGTGCAAAGCGTGCGCAACGCCGGGGCCATCGACCTGCCCACCATCCAGAAATTCATGAACTTCTGGTTCACCAGCTCGCTTGATTTATTTGGTTCGGAAGCTTCGAGCAACGCCGCCAACTACTTTGCCAACGGCATCAAGGGCCGACCCGACGAAGCCAAGTTTGCGGACCATGTGGAAGACGGTACTGAAATGCAGATCGTGGTGCCCGACGGCGCTGGAGGCATGAAAAGCGAAACCATTTCCTGTCGCAACGGCATGAACGAAACCACCCGACTGGAGTATGTGAAAGACTGCAA
>JAYUXO010000296.1:0-8753 GCA_043753505.1 Comamonadaceae bacterium | reverse complement strand
CCGATTTGGTGCTGTTCGAGGTGCTGCGTGGCTTTCGGCACGAGACCCCTTTTCGCTTGGCCCGACAAATGCTGGAAAACCTGTCCGTAGAAACTGCGACCGGCGCCCGGGTAGCGCGGGTTGCCGCCCAGCACCACCGAAGCCTGCGTGCCCGTGGCATCACGGTGCGCAACGGCATTGATGTCGTGGTCGCTGCGTTTTGCATACAGTACGGCTATGCACTGTTGCACCGCGACCAGGACTTTGCTGCGTTTGAGCAATTCCGCGGCCTGCGCGCTTGGCCACATTGAGCTACAGGAGATCGCCATGCCCAACCTCACCACCCTGGACACCGCCCAACTCATCGCCCTGGCCGCCGCTCTGGGCTGGGCCAGCGGCATTCGTTTGTATGCCGTGCTGTTCATCACGGGCCTGGCCGGCACGCTGGGCTGGTTGCCCATACCCGAGGGCTTGAAGCTACTCAGCCACCCAGCCATGCTGGGTGCCAGCGGCTTCATGCTGGCCATCGAGTTTTTTGCCGACAAGATTCCGCTGGTGGACTCGATGTGGGACACGCTACAAACCGTGGTGCGCATCCCGGCGGGTGCAGCGTTGGCGGCCGGGGCTATCAGCAGTGTCACGGGCGCAGACTTTGGGGTGGACAACAACGTGATGACGATGGTGGCCGCCCTGCTGGGCGGCACGCTTGCCGCGACATCGCACGCGACCAAGATGACCACGCGCGCGGCGATCAACACCTCGCCAGAGCCGTTTTCCAACATTGCGATGTCGTTGGTGGAAGACGGTTTGGTGGTCGGCGCGCTGTGGCTGGCGACGAACCACCCGTTGTTGTTTGCGGCGGCTTTAGCCGTGGTGCTGGTGCTATCGGTGGTGTTGATCGTGGTGTTGGTGAAGTTTCTGAAGGCGGTTCTGCGACGTATTTCCGGGTTTTTCGCGGGCAGACCCGCTTCAGCTTGAATGAAGCGCCGTCAATTGCTCCAATCGGTCAGCTCAGCCTGGCTTGGCTGCTCGGGCCTGGCACACAGCCGCATCCATGAGGGCCTGCATACGCTGGCTCAACGCAGCGGACGCAGCTTCGGTTTTGCCATACATCCCAGCTATGCAAGTGGGGAATCCGTCAAAGCACTGTTAGCCCAGCACGCAGGTGTCATCACTGCAGAAAACGCCATGAAGTGGCGAAACATTGAGGGGTTTTTGGGCGGACTTGACTACACCCAGGCAGATAGCGTGATGGCTCTGGCCACCCGTTTGAATGCCAAGGTACGCGGCCACACCCTGGCCTGGCATCAATCAACCCCCTTGCGCTTGCGACACGCCTCACCGCACGTGTTCGCAGCGGAACAAACAGCGTATTTGCAAGCGATGGCTGGTCGATACGCCGGGCGCATCCATACCTGGGACGTTCTGAACGAGGTCATTGAGCCCGATCACGGGCGCAGCGATGGCATGCGTGAGTCGGTCATGTCAGCGCTGTGGGGTGTCGACAAATATCCTGTGTTTTTTGAGCTGGCCCGCGGGGCCGATCCCCTGGCCAAGCTGGCTTACAACGACTATGGCATGGAGCAGGACGAACCTTGGTGCGAACGCCGTCGTACTGTGATGCTGCGCACCCTGTACGACTGGAAAAAGTGCAAGACACCCATTGACGTGCTGGGTTTGCAGGCCCACCTAGACCTGTCGCGCAAATTTTCAGCCACACGGCTAACTCGTTTTTTTGACGAAATTCGTGCGTTCGGCATGTCAATCCAGATTACTGAGCTGGATGTTCGCGACACGCAAACCTTGGGTGATCTGCCGACACGCGATGCCGCAGTCGCGGCGCTGTACAAAGACTTTGTTGATGTGTGTGTAAACCATGCCAGCGTGGAGATGATTGTCATGTGGAACGTGACAGACGGCGACAGCTGGGTGAACCGTTGGCTTCAAGGCCAGCGTCGCACCGATGGTCAACCCATGCGCCCAACCTTGTTTGATGCACATGGCCAAGCAAAACCTGCTTTCGATGCGTTTGCCAACAGCTTGAGCGCGGCCACCGTGAAGTTTGATAAGAAAGATCCCAACCGTGTTTAAAAAAATCCTCATCGCCAACCGAGGCGAAATAGCCTGCCGCGTGGCCGCTACCTGCGCTCGCCTGGCCATCAAAACCGTCGCCGTTTATTCCGACGCCGATGCCAACGCCAAACACGTATCCGCCTGCGACGAGGCCGTGCACATTGGCGGTAGCGCACCTAAAGACAGCTATTTGCAGTGGCAGCGCATCCTGGCGGCGGCCAAAGCCACCGGCGCGCAGGCGGTGCACCCGGGCTATGGCTTCCTGAGCGAAAACGAAGAGTTTGCGCAGGCTTGCGCCGATGCGGGGCTGGTGTTCATCGGCCCGCCGCCGTCTGCCATCAAAGCCATGGGGCTGAAAGCGGAGTCCAAACAGTTGATGGAAAAGGCTGGTGTGCCGCTGGTGCCGGGCTACCACGGAGCTGACCAAGACCCGGTGCTGTTGAAGAACGAAGCTGCCCGCATCGGCTACCCGGTGCTCATCAAAGCCAGCGCGGGTGGTGGCGGCAAGGGCATGCGGGCAGTAGACAGGGCCGACGACTTTGACGCCGCGCTGGCCTCGTGCAAGCGCGAAGCCATCAACAGCTTTGGCGACGACGCGGTGCTGATTGAAAAGTATGTGCAGCGCCCGCGCCACATTGAAATTCAGGTGTTTGGCGACACCCACGGCAACTGCGTTTACTTGTTTGAGCGGGACTGCTCGGTGCAACGTCGCCACCAGAAGGTGCTCGAAGAAGCGCCCGCGCCGGGCATGACGCAGGCCCTGCGTGAGCAGATGGGCGCGGCGGCGGTGGCGGCGGCCAAGGCGGTGAACTACGTGGGTGCGGGCACGGTGGAATTCATCGTGGAGCAAGGACATGACGGCAAGATGGACTTCTTTTTCATGGAGATGAATACGCGTCTACAGGTGGAGCACCCCGTCACCGAAGCCATCACCGGGCTGGACCTGGTGGAATGGCAATTGCGCGTGGCCAGCGGCGAGCCGCTGCCCTGCAAGCAAGAAAACTTGCGCATCCACGGCCACGCGATTGAGGCGCGCATCTGCGCCGAAAATCCCGACAACAACTTCCTGCCCGCCACCGGCACCTTGCAGGTCTACCGCAAGCCAGCTTGCACGGCATTCGAGCGCAGTAATTTGAGGATCGACGACGGCGTATGCCAGGGCGACGCCATCTCGCCGTATTACGACTCGATGGTGGCCAAGCTCATCGTGCATGGCGACACGCGCGATCAGGCGCTGGCGCGTCTGGACGAGGCGCTGTCGCAAACCCACATCGTGGGCCTGGCCACCAATGTGCAGTTTTTGCGCTATGTGGTTAAAAGCCCGTCCTTTGCAAACGCCAATCTGGACACCGCGCTGATTCCGCGTGAGCAAGCCGTGCTGTTCAAGCAGGAGCCGCTGGGTATGAATGTGGCGGTGGCGGCCTGTGTGGCGTACACATTGCACAGCGAGCAACAGGCCTCAAGCGTCTACGCCTGGACCGACCCCTTCGCCCGCCGCGACGGTTTTCGCCCGTTTGGTGTGGCGCAACGCCGTTTTGCGTTTGACTTTCATGGCGAGCCGGTAAAGGCCACGCTTGGTTATCTGCACGATGGCGCGCTGCATCTGCAAGTGGGCGAAGAAGCAGCCAGCACGCTGCAATTCTCGGCCAAGGGCAACGCGATGGACATTCAGTTCGCACAGCAGCGCCACACCGTGTTTTTATATCAAAAAGGGCCTGTAGCCCATGTGTTTACTGCTCAAGGCGCTACACAAATCATAGTAATTGACCTGCTCGCCCACTTCGGTGCCACCCAGGCCGCCACGGGCCGCCTGACCGCGCCCATGCCGGGCAAAGTGGTGTCGTTCGCCGTCAAAGTGGGCGACGCCGTCAAAGCCGGTCAAGCCCTGGCGGTCATGGAAGCGATGAAGATGGAACACACCATCGCCGCACCGAAAGACGGCACCGTGGCCGAGCTGTTGTATGCGCCGGGTGATCAGGTGACCGAAGGTGCTGAATTACTTAAATTGGCTTGAACCCATGCGCGTTACCTTCTGCTGCACCGGCACCAAGCCCGAGCCTTGGCTGGCAGGCCTGCGTCTGGCCTTGCCGCAAGCCGAAGTCACGCTGTGGCAGCCCGGTGCGCCGCAGGCTGACCATGCGGTGGTGTGGGCGCCACCCCAGCAATTTTTCGACGAACAAACCCAGCTGCAGGGCGTCTTCAACATCGGCGCAGGCGTTGACGCGCTGCTCAAGCTGCGGCTGCCGCCCAGCGCGCAGGTGGTTCGGCTGGACGACGCGGGCATGGCGGTGCAAATGGCCGAATTCGTTTGTCACGCGCTGATTCGTCATTTCCGTGAACTGGATGGGTATGACGCCGACACGGCACAGGGCCAATGGTCGTACCGCAAGCCCCGGCTGCGGGCTGACTACCCGGTGGGCATCATGGGTTTGGGTGTGCTGGGCCAGCGTGTGGCACGGGCGGTAGCGGGGTTTGACTTTCCGGTCAATGGCTGGAGTCAGTCGGCCAAACAGATTGACGGCATCAACAGTTTTCATGGTGCGCATCAGCAGGGCGCTTTTCTGCAAGCCAGCCGCATGCTGGTGTGCCTGCTGCCGCTCACGCCAGAGACGCAAGACATTTTGAATGCGCGCACCCTGGGCCAGTTGATGCCTGGCGGCTTCCTCATCAACGTGGCGCGTGGCGGGCATTTGGTGGACGAGGACCTGCTGGCCTTGTTGGACAGTGGTCACCTCGCAGGTGCCGCGCTCGATGTGTTTCGCACCGAGCCACTGCCGCCAGACCATGCCTTCTGGCAGCACCCGAACATCACCGTCACGCCCCACACCTCGGCCCGCACATTGCGCGAGGAAAGCATTGCGCAGATCGTCCAGAAAATGCTGGCCTTGCATCGTGGCGAGGCTGTTGCGGGTGTGGTCAATCTTCAAAAAGGATATTGATATGCCGCTACCCCTGCGCGTGAAACTCGTCGACGTTGGCCCGCGCGACGGCCTGCAAAACGAAAAGCAGATGGTGCCCGCAGCCGTCAAGGTGGAGCTGGTGCACCGCCTGCAGCAAGCGGGTTTGAAAGAGATTGAAGTCACCAGCTTCGTCAGTCCCAAGTGGGTGCCGCAGATGGCTGATAACGCACAGGTGATGGCAGGCATCCAGCGCCAGCCTGGCGTGCGTTACAGCGTACTCACGCCCAACCTGAAGGGTCTGGAAGCGGCGTTGGCCACACCGCGCGAACAGTGGCCTGACGAAATCGTGGTGTTCGGCGCGGCCAGCGAAGCCTTCAGCCAGAAAAACATCAACTGCTCCATCGCTGAAAGCATCGAGCGCTTCGCCCCCGTGGTGCAAGCCGCCAAAGCGCAGGACATTTACGTGCGTGGGGCCATGAGTTGCACCGTGGGCTGCCCTTACGAAGGTGAGATTGCGCCCGCGCGTGTGGCCTACCTGGCCGGGCTGATGCGTGGCATTGGCGTGCAACACATCGGCGTGGCCGACACCATTGGCGTGGGCACGCCGCTCAAGGTGCAGCGGGCCATTGAAGCCGCGTTGCAGCACTACGACATCAACGACATCTCCGGCCATTTTCACGACACCTACGGCCAGGCTCTGGCCAACACGCTGGTGTGCCTGCAAATGGGCATCTGGCAGTTCGACACCTCGGTAGCAGGCCTGGGTGGCTGCCCCTATGCCAAAGGTGCCACCGGCAATGTGGCCACTGAAGACGTGGTGTACCTGCTGCACGGCATGGGCATTGAAACGGGCATTGATCTGGAGAAATTGATCGATGCGGGTCAGTTCATCAGCGACCACCTGGGCCGCAAGCCCAACTCGCGGGCCGCCACGGCTTTGTTGAACAAGCGGATGGCGTGAAAATGGCAAGTCAAACATCGTTTGACAATAGATAATCAATGTCATGGAACTTCAACTACGAAAATTTGGTAACTCCACCGGCTTGACCCTGCCGCCCGCTGTGCTGCGTGACCTGGGCTTGGCAGCGGGTCAAGCGGTCACTCTGCACACCACCCCAGAAGGCGACTTGTTGCTGCACCCCAAGCGCGGGCGGCCCAAATTCAGCGCCGCGCAGCTCAACGCGCAGTGCAACCCCCGCGCACGCATGCCAGCCGATTTAGTGGCCTGGGAGCAGATGCCTGCCGTTGGGAGTGAAACGCTGTGAGCCGCCGCGCCGCCGCACGCCAGGGCGAAATCCACAACGTCAACCTGAACCCCACGGCAGGAAGCGAAATTCAGGGTCTACGGCCCGTGTTGGTGCTGTCCAACCACGAGTTCAACAAAGGTGGGCGCGCCTTGGTGGCCCCCATCACGCAGGCTGGTAACTTCGAGCGGGTAGCGGGCTGGTCCGTTAATTTGACCGGCAGTGGCACAACGGTTCAGGGCGCAGCTGTGATCAGTCAATGCAGGGTACTGGATTTGGCAGCATGCGGTGCACGCCGCATCGATCTGGCACCTCGTTTTGTCATTGATGAAGCCCTCGGCAAACTGGAAGCCATGACCGCCTATGAGTAGCGAAACGCCTGCCTGACGCACGACTCGCGGACCATCCCATGCTGCGCTTCATCCCCGCTCCTGAGCCTTTGGCACCCTGGGTATTGGGCGTGTCGGTCTTGCGTGCACAGCGCGACCAGGTGGTGACGGTACCAGCCCATGCACTGGCCGTGTTCACGCTGGTTTACCAAGGCTCCGCGCACGCGGCGGCCCATGTGCTGGCGAGCACAGGGGTGTTGACGGGTGCGGGCAGTTCCACCCAGGCCACAACGTTGCTGGCCCGTGCTGGCACAGTTTGCGCCAGCGTGTTGTGTCGTGCCAGCATCTTGCCGCTGCTGACGGGCGAGTCTGCGGGGGCTTTTGCAGACGCGCCGGTGCCGCCCGAACTGTTGAGCCTGGATGCGGCACGTTTCCAAGATGAACTGGGGCCCGGCGCGTCCGATGAGGAGCTGGCGCGCGCATTGCTGGCACCTGTGCAGCAGCAGCTTCTGGCGGCGCGTGCACCTCGAACCAGCTCGACACGCTTTGCCCTGGCGCTGGCCGGGTGGCGACCGACCGAGCAGGTGCGGCCACCGACCGATTGGTCGCCGCGCCAGTGGCAGCGCGCCTGCATCGCAGAATTGGGCGTGACGCCAAAGTTTTTACAACGGCTGCACCGCTTGCATGCCAGCGTTCGCCACCAACTGGCGCAAAACGCCGAGTCGCTGTCACAACAAGCCCTGCACGCTGGTTTCTTTGATCAAGCGCACATGGCGCGTGAATACCGCTTGCTGGTTGGAATCCGGCCGCAACAGACCCAAAAGCCTGATGTGTCCAGGGCCGCCGTGCTGGGTTCCAGTCAGCTGGCCCCCCGTTTTTTTGGGTAGCGACTGCGGCCTTGTCGGATTTTTCCAAGACGCGCTGACGGGCCGCGCTTAGCATGCAGGTCATGACACATCCAATTGAAGCCAGCGTGCAGGTGATGGCCCCACCGCAAACGGTCTACGCCATATGGGCCAATGTCCCCCAGTGGCCGCAATGGGATCCGGACACCCGCATGGCGTTCCTCGACGGGCCGCTGGCGCCAGGTGCCAAAGGCCGACTCACCCCGCGCAAAGGCTTTTCGGTCGCCATGGTGGTGACAGACGCGGTGGACAACGAGCGCTTTACTGTCGAATGCCCGGTGCTGGGCAATGTCATGCGGTTTGAACACCTCTTGTATCCAGCGCATGGCGGGGTGCAGGTGATTCATCGGGTGTCGTTTCACGGCTCGCTGGCGTGGTTGCTGCGGCGCACGGTGGGTCGCGACGTGCGCCACGGCCTGCCGCAGACGCTCGTGCGCCTGAAGGCTCACGCCGAAAGCAGGGTAGGACGGGCCGTAACATCGGCTGCATGTGTGGATCAGAACTGACAGCCCTCCCCGATAGCGTGCAACGCGTGGCCCGCGTGCTGCAAGACAAAGACCACCCGCATGCGCCCGTGATGCTCGACGACGCAGCTCGCACTGCGAGCCAAGCCGCTGCTGCATTGGGCATTTCGGTCGGCCAGATCGCCAAAAGCATCATCTTTCGCCGAAACTCTGACGACGTGGCCGTGCTGGTGATTACCTCAGGCGACCGGCGGGTGGACGAAAAAAAGGTCGATGCGCTGGTGGGCAAAACCGGCCGGGCCGATGCCGAGTTTGTGCGCGCCAAAACCGGCTACGCGATTGGTGGCGTACCGCCGCTGGCGCATGTCACGCCGCCTGTGACGCTGATAGATCGCGAGCTGCTGCGCTTTGACGTTGTATGGGCGGCTGCCGGGCATCCGCATGCGGTGTTTCAGCTGCACCCGCATGATTTGCAGCGGCTGACGGGCGCTCCGCTGGCCGATGTGGTGCTGGAGAAACTCAATTGATTGCTACTGATTCCATAGCTGCTCGAGCAATAAATGCAAGGGCTACAGCTCAAAATGTGCCTTCACCCTGCCTGTCTGTGTGCCGCATGAGCCTGGGCACCGCCCTGTGCGAAGGCTGCTTTCGCACGCTGGACGAGATTGCTGCTTGGGGGCAGATGAATGACGCAGGCAAGCGGGCGGTGTGGGGCTTGATCGTGGAACGCGCGGCCCCCACCACCCCAGCGCTCCCCCAGCGGAAGAAAGAGTGAACAAGCCATGAAACACATCACCTGCTACTTTGACGTTATCTCCCCCTACGCTTACCTGGCTTTCGAACACCTGCCGGTGGCGCT
>JAYUXO010000295.1:0-3565 GCA_043753505.1 Comamonadaceae bacterium | reverse complement strand
GAGCTGAGGTGCGTCGCTTCGGCATCAATATATTGCCGGGTTTGCGCAGGGCTCAGTTCAAAAATGAAACGCATTTTCAGTGTGACTCACCATTTTTTCCAATTCACTCTGAAAATTGTTGTAAATCAATAATATGCATTGTCGAATCACGCGACCGTCATGCATTTGGCATCGCGTGACCAGCATCTCGTCGCAAAGCCATGGTGGCCATCACGCACGGGAAACACAATGGGCAGCTTCATTCTTCTAATGGGTTGACCCGCTATGACGACACCGTTGATCTTGCTGTTGATTTTGACTTTGCCATATGGGCTGAGCTGGCTGGTTCCCGGCTGGCGCGATCCGCCGACCCAGCACCGCGCAGCATCGCTGGGGCTGGGCCTGACCTTCCTGTTTACCGCCAGTGGGCACTTTCTGCAAACCGCCCCCATGGCACTCATGCTGCCTCCCTGGGTGCCCGCGCGCGTGCCTTTGGTCTATGCCACTGGAGTTCTGGAAATTGTGATTGCGCTCGGCTTTTTCTGGCCAGCCACCCGGCGCTGGGCTGCCTGGTCGGCCGCTGCCGTGCTGGTGCTGTTTTTTCCAGCCAACATCTATGCTGCCTTTGCCCAGGTACCCGTGGGCGGGCATGCCTGGGGACCGGTTTACCTGCTGGTTCGTGCGCCCTTGCAGGTCTTCATGCTGTGGTGGATATGGCGTTTTGTGTTGCGGCGCGACGCTGCAACGCGGGTATTGGCGTAAACGTTTTTAAGCCAAATCGGCCACCAGCCCCTATATTCATTGCTCAAGCAGCTATTATTTTTATGTTACCTATCATGCAGTTTTCATGACTTGGCAAGCCAGCCTGAGCTTGGCCTACACCACCCAGACACGTATCGGCCAGGCGCATACCACCGCCCGTTTCCAGCACACCGGCCCTTTGCGCATTCTGCAAAGCCTGTACCCCGAAGGCCCTGGCATTTGCCACAACGTGCTGGTACACCCGCCAGGTGGCCTCGTGGGTGGCGACACGCTGGACCTTGAGGTGTCAGTGGCCGACGGTGCGCATGGCTTGATCACCACGCCCGGTGCGACGCGGTTTTATCGCTCGGAAGGCGCGCCCGCTTTACAGCGCAGCCACCTGCGTCTGGCTGGAAACGCGCGGCTGGAATGGTTGCCGCTGGAATCAATCGCCTACAGCGGCTGCATGGCCGAAAACCGCATCACGATGGAATTGGCACCCAGCGCGCAGCTGATGGGCTGGGACATCACCGCCCTGGGCCTGCCCGCCGCCAACGCGCCTTTCGAGCGTGGCCGGTATCAGCAGCATTTGGAGCTGCCCGGTGTGTGGCTGGAGCGTGGCCGAATAGCCGCGGACGACGAGCGCTTGCTGAACAGCCCCGCAGGTCTGGCGGGCCACCGTTGTCTGGCCACGCTGTTCTGGGTCTGCGGCAGCGAGATCTCGCGTGCTCGGCGTGAGCGGGCCTTGGAGTTAGCGCGAGCGCTGCTGCCACCGCTGGGCACGGACCTGGCCGCCGGTGCCACCGCGCCCAACGCCCAGGTGGTGGCGATGCGGGTGCTGTCACCGCTGGTTGAACCCGCCATGCGACTGCTCAAGGCGGTGCGCAATGCGTGGCGTGTGAATTTGTGGGGACTGCCGGCGACGCAGCCGAGGGTCTGGAGCACGTAGCGTGATGTTTAAGGCTGATTGATCCAAAAACAGCGTCTTTTCGTCCAGTTTGTCGTTGCAAATCCGCGAAATTAAGCAAAAACAAGCTGCAGCCCTTGCAAACACTGCTCAAGCAGCTATTTATTCAATAGCAACTTGAACACGTCACCCCGGCAGCAGGATCGTGCAACCCGTTGTCTCTCGCGCCTCCAGTGCGCGGTGCGCCTGCTGAACATCTGCCAGGGCAAAGCGCTGGTCAATACGAATCTTCACAGCGCCGCTTTGCACCACAGCAAACAAGTCATCAGCCATCGCCTGATTGGCTTGGCGCGTGGCGATGTGGGTGAACAGGGTCTGGCGCGTCACATAAATCGAGCCTTTGGCCCCCAGGATGCCCGGTGCAAACGGCGCGACCGGCCCCGAAGCGTTGCCAAAACTGGCCATCAGGCCAAAGGGCTGCAGGCAATCGAGTGACTGGTCCCAGGTGTCTTTGCCCACCGAGTCGTAGACCACTTTCACGCCTTTGGCACCCGTGATTTCCTTGACCCGCACTGCAAAGTCCTGCGTGCGGTAGTTGATGGCGTGCGCCGCGCCATGCTCAATGGCCAGTGCGCATTTCGCGTCGGACCCGGCAGTGGCAATCAACTGCAAGCCCAGGGCTTGGGCCCACTGGCAGGCAATCAACCCCACGCCACCAGCAGCCGCATGAAACAACACAAAGTCGCCTGCCTGCAAACCGCCCTGCGGCAAAGTGCGCTTGAGCAGGTACTGCGCTGTCAGGCCCTTGAGCATCATGGCCGCGCCGACCTCGAAGCTGATGGCATCGGGCAACCTGCACACATTCCTGGCCGGCATCACCCGTGCCTGGCTGTAGCTGCCGGGTGGGTTGGCAGCGTAAGCAGCGCGATCGCCGGCCTGCAGGTGAATCACGCCCTCGCCCACCGCTTCGACGATGCCTGCGCCCTCCATACCCAACGACAAAGGCAAGGCGTTGGGGTAAAGACCGGTTCGCTGGTACACGTCAATGTAGTTCAGGCCAATGGCGTGGTGGCAAATGCGGATTTCGCCGGGGCCAGGGTCGCCAACTTCGACCTCAACCAGTTTGAGCTGTTCTGGGCCGCCGAATTGGGTGATTTGAATGGCTTGGGTCATGCAAGGGTCTCCTCGTTTTGTGACGCGTGCATGCTGCCATGAAACGGCACAGGTTCTTGGCTTAAAGTGCGGGCCGATGAATCAACGCCTGACCCTTTCTACCGCCGCATTGCTGGTGGTGCCGCCCCTGCTGTGGGCCAGCAATGCCGTACTGGGCCGTGTGTTGAACGGCGTGATCCCGCCCTTCACGCTGAATTTCCTGCGCTGGCTGATCGCCTTTGCCTTGCTGTTGCCGTGGACGGTGTGGGTGCTGCGTCGCGACAGCCCGCTATGGGCGCACTGGCGGCGCTATGCGCTGCTGGGTCTGCTGGGGGTGGGCCTATACAACAGCCTGCAATACCTGGCGCTCACAACATCCACTCCAATCAATGTGACGCTGGTGGCCGCCAGCACACCGATCTTCATGCTGGCCATGGGCGGCCTGTTTTTTGGCCAGACCATCACACGGCGACAAATGCTGGGCGCGCTGATGTCCGTAGCGGGCGTGCTGCTGGTGCTCAGCCGCGGCCAGTGGCAGGTATTGGCGCAGCTGCAACTGGTGCCTGGCGACATCCTGGTGCTCTTGGCCACCGTGGCATGGGCTTGGTACAGCTGGCTGCTGACCCGGCGCGAAGACGACCCCGCCGCCCTGCGCAACGACTGGGCCGCTTTCGTGATGGCCCAAACCGCCTTTGGCCTGATCTGGGCCGGTCTATTGACTGGCAGCGAATGGGCGCTGACAGAAAGCGTCCAGATTGCCTGGAGCTGGCCGCTGGCCGCCGCGCT
>JAYUXO010000294.1:0-3576 GCA_043753505.1 Comamonadaceae bacterium | reverse complement strand
TTGCTGGCTTGGCCTATGAAACCAAGTTCGGTTTCAAGGTAATGGTGGATCTGCCATGGTCTGAGCGGTACTTCAAGGTGCCCGCCAGAAACCCATGTGGAAACACACCCAAACTGGGAACCTTGCATGCGACGGTTCTTCATGCCGTCGAGGCGGCTTATCGGGCGGCGGCGTCACGGTAGTTTCCAACCCTGATTTGGCCCTTCAATCGGTGCCGAATGGGCTATCTCTTAAAAGTCTCCAGTTACATCCGGCCCACACGTTAGCCGCGTGATGCGCCAGCCCGCAGCGACCCCTATCCCTAAATACGCACAAGATTCAAACCATCAACCCCTTTGAAATCCGCTTCGTTTCCCGTGACCAGCTGCAAGCCATGGGTCAACGCGGTCGCTGCAATCAAAGCATCTGGCAGTCTGAGCGAAAACGTCTTGCGAATTTGAATCGCGTTTGCAATCACGGGCTCACTCAGTGGCAGTTCTGGTAACAGGCTTATCAAATTGGTGGTCTGCCGCAGCGATTCTTCGGTGTGGCCTTTCCAGGCCAGCATCTCAATGCGCGTGATCACACTGATAAAGGCTTGTCGGGCTTTCAACGCCTGTGCCAGTTGCTGTGTGACCTCGCGGGGCAGCACCAGCTTGAGGTGGTAAATCAATACATTGGTATCGAGCAGCAAAGGCCCAGGCGGTGTACCAGCAGACATGGGTTCAGGCACCCAATGGCCGGTCGTCCCACTCAGAGCGCATGGCAGCCAACTCAGCATCAATCTGCGTACGGCTTGCTTGACCCAAGCAGCCTTGGGCACGCATGAACGCGGTGTACGCATCCACGGGCATGGGGTTAGGCGATAGGAGCTCTGCATCTTCGATGACCACCAGTACGCGCCGGTGCTCAACCCGCTTGGGCGGCTGGTCAATCCAGATCAGTTGTGAGCCGTTGAGCTCGGCTTGGTAGCTGTTCAACATAAGCGCCTCCTAGGTGAATGAGGGGATGGGATCGCGGACGACTGTGCCGTGCGCAAGGCCACCCACGAAACGAGGTTCAGTTTAATTCAGCCAGTCATTCGACGTCACGCTTGTAGCCAGGTTTCTAGACTTGTGGTGATCGCATCAGGTCGCTTCGCGACATGAGCGCTCCCCAAACCGCGTAGCGTGCTGGCGCACGCTCGTGCCGCTCATTCAGCCGTCACGTTCTTTGCAAGATTGCGCGGCTTGTGTCTCTCACCGCGGCTTCGCGGGTTAACTTTGCTGCGCAAAGTTAGCGAACGACGAAAGCCAATAAACCGCGCAGCGTGCTGGCGCACGCTCGTGCAGGTCACTCAACCGTCACGCTCTTCGCCAAATTCCTCGGCTTGTCCACATCCGTTCCCCTTGCACACGCCGTGTGATATGCCAGCAACTGCAACGGCACTACGTGCAACAAAGGACTCAAAGGCCCGTAGTGCTCAGGCATGCGGATGACGCGGATGCCTTCGCTGCTTTCGATGTGGGTGTCGGCGTCGGCCAGCACGTAGAGCAGGCCGCCTCGGGCGCGCACTTCCTGCATGTTGCTTTTGAGCTTTTCCAGCAGGGCATCGTTGGGCGCGACGGTCACCACGGGCATTTCGCTGGTGACCAGTGCCAGGGGGCCGTGTTTGAGTTCGCCTGCGGCGTAGGCCTCGGCGTGGATGTAAGTGATTTCCTTGAGCTTGAGCGCGCCTTCCAGCGCAATGGGGTAATGCAGGCCACGGCCCAGGAAGAGGGCGTTTTCTTTGGTGGTGAAGTCTTGCGCCCAGCTGATGATTTGTGGTTCCAGCGCCAGCACGGCAGACAACGCGACGGGCAAGTGGCGCATGGCTTTGAGGTGCTGCGCTTCTGCTTCGTCTGTCAATCGGCCTTTGCTTTGGGCCAGGGCGAGGGTGAGCAGGAACAGGCCGGCCAATTGGGTGGTGAAGGCTTTGGTGGAGGCCACGCCAATTTCAACCCCCGCGCGCGTGATGTAGGCCAGCTTGCACTCGCGCACCATGGCGCTGGTGGCCACGTTGCAGACAGTAAGCGTCTGCGTCATGCCCAGGCTTTGCGCGTGGCGCAGGGCGGCCAGCGTGTCGGCGGTTTCACCGGACTGGGTGATGGTGACCACCAGGGTGCGCGGATTGGGTACGCTGGTGCGGTAACGGTATTCGCTGGCAATTTCAACCTGCGTGGGAATTTGTGCGATGGACTCCAGCCAGTATTTGGCGGTGCAGCCGCTGTAGTAGCTGGTGCCGCAGGCCAGGATGAGCACCTGGTCGATGTCGTTGAAAGTGCGAAAGGCGGCGTCACCGAACAGCTCGGGCGTGATGCCTTCCACCCCCTCCAGCGTGTCGGCAATCGCGCGCGGCTGCTCGAAAATTTCTTTCTGCATGTAGTGGCGATAGGGCCCCAACTCGGCGGCGCCGCTGTGGGCCTGCACAGTTTTTACCTCACGGGTGACGCGCTGAAAACTGCGCTGGGGGTCAGGCCCCTTGGCGCGGTTTTCAATCCAGTGCTTACCCAGTTGCATGTCCACCACATCGCCTTCTTCCAGGTAGACGATCTGGTCTGTGACGCCGGCCAGGGCCATGGCGTCGCTGGCCAGGAAGTTTTCTGTGCTTTGAATGCTGGACGAGGCTCCTGCGGTAGCGCCGACTCCCAAAATCAACGGCGAGCCTTCGCGCGCGCCCACCACGCGGTGCGGCTCGTCTTTGCAAAACACAGCCAGCGCGTAGGCACCCCGCAGTTGCCGCACCGCCAGTTTCACAGCTTCAAACAAGTCGCCCTCATACAAGCTGTCGACCAGGTGCACGATGACCTCGGTGTCAGTCTGGCTGGCAAACACATAACCCTTGGCTTGCAACGCCGCGCGCAGCTCGTCGTGGTTTTCGATGATGCCGTTGTGTACCAAACCCACGCGGGCCGGCTTGGCATCAGGCGTGTCGGGTCCATGGCTGAAGTGGGGGTGGGCGTTGTGCACCACCGGCGCGCCGTGGGTGGCCCAGCGGGTGTGGGCAATGCCGGTGCTGCCTTCCAGTTGGTCGGTGCTGACTTGTGCTGAAAGCTCGGCCACGCGGGCCGTGCTGCGGGCGCGCTGCAAGCCACGGGCCACCACAGCCACGCCGCAAGAGTCGTAGCCCCGGTACTCGAGCCGCTGCAAACCCTGCACCAGAATGGGAACGATGTTGCGGGTAGAGACCCCAGCGACGATGCCGCACATAAGCTGCCTTTGAAGTTAAAGACCTGAACTTTATGCATGAGCGTTTGAAATAGGTTGTCGATTAACGTTTATTATCGTAATTTAATTTCTTAGACGCCTATAAATAATTTTATATTTCATAATACATTAAATGTTGGAATTAATCTCACTCGACGAAACCGATTTGCAGTTGCTCAACCACCTGCAAACCGACGCATCGCAGACCAACCAGGCCTTGGCAGCGCGTGTGCACATCTCGCCGCCCACCTGCCTGCGACGCGTCAAGCGCCTGACGGAGGCTGGCTTGATCGAGCGGCAGATTGCGATTGTCAGCACCGACAAATTGGCTCCTTTGTTGGGATACGGCCTGACAGCGATCAGCGAAGTGAG
>JAYUXO010000293.1:0-3581 GCA_043753505.1 Comamonadaceae bacterium | reverse complement strand
GGGCGCCATGGGCTTCGATCAGGTGGCGTTGACGCGGTATCCGCAGGTCGAGCGCATCCACCATGTGCACCATGCGGGCAATTCCTCGGGCATTGTGGATGGCGCGGCGGCCGTGCTGATTGGCTCGGAATCCGCTGGCAAGGCGCATGGCTTCACGCCGCGCGCGCGCATTGTGGCGGCCGCTTTGAGCGGGGCCGACCCCACCATCATGCTCACCGGCCCCATGCCCGCCGCCCGCAAGGCACTGGCCAAAGCGGGCCTTTCGATTGACCAGATTGATTTGTTTGAAGTGAACGAGGCGTTTGCTGCCGTGCCCATGCGCTTCATGAAAGAGCTGGGTGTGCCACACGAGAAGGTGAATGTGAACGGCGGCGCAATTGCACTGGGCCACCCACTGGGAGCCACCGGCGCAATGATTCTGAACACTCTGATTGACGAACTGCATCGGCGCAAGCTGCGCTACGGCCTGGCAACTTTGTGTGTCGGCGGGGGGATGGGGATTGCGACGATTGTGGAGAGAGTCTAAAAACCTTGCGGGACAGACCGACGGACGCAGCAAAGCCCCCCGTCGCTCGGTCCTCAACTTTCTAAAAACCTTGCGGGACAGACCGACGGACGCGGCAAAGCCGCCCCGTCGCTCTGTCCTCAACTGAATAAATTGCCTGTGATTGCTACTGTCCCGGTCTTGCTCCTTCCCCCTTCGGAGAAATGCATGGGTTTCTATTCATCATTGCGGCAAGTGGGTTTTGCCCCCTCGCCCCTGTGGGCAGAGGGGTGGGGTGAGGGGCTGGGCGATACAGCGCAACTACAACGCTACGGCCCTCACCCCCGCCCTCTCCCTCTCCCTCTCCCTCTCCCGCAAGCGGGAGAGGGAGCCAAGTCCTCAAACCTGTCGAGCTTAGAACTTCCAATTTACAAGCCTTTTCGCCCTCCAACCCTTTTAAATACTGCTCAAGCAGCTATTGTTTTAATAGCAGACAAGTCATGCAAACCATCCACTACACACTAGAAAACGGCATCGCCACACTCACCTACGACGAGCCCGACTCCCCCGTCAACACCATGTGCACGCAGTGGCAGACCGACCTGATCGAGGCCACGGCGCAGGTGGTTAAAGACAACGATGCGATCAAGGGCATCGTGATGGCCTCCAACAAAGCCACCTTCTTCGCCGGTGCTGACTTGAGGGGGCTGATGCGCCACAAGGCATCCGACGCAGTCGCGCTTTTCCGCGAAATCGAGACGATGAAAAAGTGCTTTCGCACGCTAGAGACGCTGGGCAAACCCGTGGTCTGCTGCCTGAACGGCTCGGCGCTGGGTGGCGGTTGGGAGGTAGCGTTGATCGGTCACTACCGCGTGGCCACTGACAAGCCCAAAACCCAGTTTGGCCTTCCCGAAGTCACGCTGGGCCTGATTCCTGGGGCGAGCGGCATCACCAAAATGACGCGACTGCTGGGCTTGATGGGTGCCCAGCCCTACATTTTGGAAAGCAAGCTGTTCAACCCCCGCCAGGCGCTGGAACTGGGCCTGGTGCACGAGCTGGTAAACGACGACCCGGCCCTTCGGCCCGCCGCCCTGGCCTGGATAGCCGCCAACCCCGCCTCCATACAGCCCTGGGACGCAAAAGGCTACAAACTGCCGGGCGGCACACCCACCAACCCGAAAATTGCCGGTGCTTTGACGGTTGCCCCGGCGATGCTCAAGAAAACCACACGCGGCCTGTACCCTGCGCCCGAAGCCGCTCTGGCTGCGATGGTGGAAGGCGCGATGGTGGACTTTGACACCGCGCTGCGCATTGAAAGCCGCTACCTGGCGCAGATTGCTGTGAACCCGGTGGCCAGAAACATGGTCAACACCTTCTTTTTTAACCTGAACGCCATCAAGAGCGGGCAGTCGAGACCCGCAGGCATCGCCCGCTACAGGCCGCAGAAGGTGGGCATTCTGGGCGCCGGCATGATGGGCGCGGGTATCGCCTACGTGCAAGCCAGCCGCGGCATTGCCACCGTGATCAAGGACGTGTCGCCTGAAAAAGCCGAGCAGGGAAAAGCCTATGCCGCCCGGCTCACACAACCCCGGGTAGACAACGGCACGATGAGCCTGCCCGAGCAGACCGCGCTGCTGGCAATCATCACGCCCACGGCGCAAGCGGCCGATCTGGCAGGCTGCGACCTCATCATTGAAGCGGTGTTTGAGCAGCGCGAGCTGAAAGCCCGAGTCACGCATGAAGCTGAGCCCCAGTTGGCATCCGGCGGCTTTTTCGCCAGCAACACCTCCACCCTGCCCATCTCCGGTCTTGCCGCGGCCAGCGCCAACCCGCAAAAATTCGTCGGTATCCACTTCTTCAGCCCGGTAGACAAAATGAAGCTGGTGGAAATCATTCGCGGCGCGCAGACCGACGACGAAACCGTGGCCCGCGCGTTCGACTACGTGCAGGCCCTGGGCAAGATTCCCATCGTGGTGAACGACGCACGTGGCTTTTACACCAGCCGCACCTTCGGCACCTTTGTGATGGAAGGCGCGGCCATGCTGGGCGAAGGCATTCCGGCAGCCATGATTGAAAACGCCGGCATCCAGTGCGGTATGCCCGTGGGGCCGCTGGCGGTATTGGACGAAACCGCCCTGTCATTGAGCGTGCACGTGTTGGACCAGACCCGCGCCGACTTTGCCGCCAGCGGCAGAACCTACACGGCCACACCGGGCGAGTTGCTGGTCGAGCGCATGGTCAAGGAGCTCAAGCGCCCCGGCCGCTCTGGTGGCGGCGGTTTCTACGACTACCCCGCTGAAAAAGGTAGCAAAAAATCGCTGTGGCCACAGCTTAAAACCTTGTTTGAAAAACCAGACATGGCCGGTGACGCGGAAATGACCGGGCGCATGCAGAACATCAAAGACCGCCTGCTGTACCGCCAGGCCGTGGAAACGGCGCGCTGCTTGAGTGAAGGCGTTCTCACCACCGTACACGACGCCAATGTGGGTTCCATCTTCGGCATCGGCTTTCCGGCCTACACCGGCGGTGCGATGCAGTTCATCTACGGCATGGGATTGGATGCGTTCGCCCGTCGCGCCGATGAGCTAGCAGCCAAATACGGCGAAGGGTTTGCATTGACTGGCACGGTCAAGGACAGCATCCGGGCGCACACGCCGGTGTACTGACGAGCACTTACTTACGAGCAATCGGAGTCAGATTCCAGTTCAGGACGCGGACTTCATCGGCGCGCGAGGGACCCATACGAAACCGGACTCTGACCGACTCTGACTCCAATTCTCCCAAGCTGGCCAGCTTGCGCTAAGGCTGATGTACGTTGACCTGGTGATACTCAACGAGCTGGGCTACCTGCCGTTTAGGCAAGCAGGCGGCGCGCTGCTGTTTCACTTGCTGTCCGAGCTCTATGAGCGCACCAGCGTTGAAATCACTACCAGTCTGGGCTTTGCCGAATGGGCGCAGGTCTTTGACGATGCCAAGATGAATACGGCGCTGCTGGACCGGTTGACGCGCCACTGTCACATCGTGGAGACGGGCAACCAGAGCTGGCGGTTCAAACAATCGAGTACCAAATCGAAAATCTTCGCTGGGGTTGCAACCC
>JAYUXO010000292.1:0-8804 GCA_043753505.1 Comamonadaceae bacterium | reverse complement strand
GCCCGAATGTGATGCCGTGGATCAACCGCATTTTTCAAGGTCGGCAACTGACCCTGTTGGGCTACAACCGCCAGCGCATTCCGGGCAACTGGAAGCTGATGATGGAGAACATCAAAGACCCCTACCACCCCGGCTTGCTGCACACCTGGTTTGTGACCTTTGGCCTGTGGCGCGCCGACCAGAAAAGCCGCATGGTGATGGACGCGCACGGGCGGCATGCGGTGATGGTGTCGCGCCGCAATGAAGCCCCTGCCAACGCCACCATTGACGCTGTGACTGAAGGCGTCACCAGCTTCAAGGCCAATATGGCGCTGAACGACACCCGCTTGCTCGACGTGGTGCCAGAGCCCTGGTGGACGATTCCCGACCCGGCAAACGAAGGCCAGACCATCACCCCTACCGTGACCATGCTCACGCTGTTTCCCAGCCTCATCATCCAGCAGCAAGTCAACTCGCTGTCCACCCGCCACATCACGCCGCGCGGCGAGGGCGAGTTTGATTTTGTATGGACCCATTTCGGCTTTGCCGACGACACTCCCGAAATGACCCAGCGCCGCCTGCGGCAAGCCAACCTGTTTGGCCCGGCGGGCTTTGTGAGCGCTGACGATGGCGAAGTCATCGAGTTCAGCCAGGACGGTTTTCGCCAGGCGGGTGAGGGCGGCAGCACCCTGTGCGAGCTGGGCGGCACTGGTACCGAAATGACCGAACACATGGTCACCGAAACCCTGATTCGCAGCATGTATGCGTATTGGAAGAAAGTGATGGCGCTATGACAGCAGGTAGTCAAATTCATGGCCAAATCGGCCACCCACCCTTGTCGATATTGCTCAAGCAGCTATCAATACAGGAGCAATTACAACGACGTATGCAGTTGCAGTTCGAAGTCGACCAACTCAACGCCGCTTACGCCGCCGCCCTGGACGACCGTCGTTTCGACGTCTGGCCAGACTTCTTTACCGAAGATGGCCGCTACACCCTGCAAGCCCGCGAGAACTTTGACCGCAACTTGCCGCTGGCGCTGATGGATCTGGAAAGCCGCGCGATGATGAAAGACCGCGTCTATGGCATCACCCAAACCATCTACCACGGCCCCTACTACACCCGCCACGTGCTGGGCCCTGCGCAGGTGTCCGAGTGTGAAGATGGCAGCCTGCGCAGCCAGACGCGCTACGCCGTGTTTCGCACCAAACCCGGTGCGTCGGGCGGCGGCGTCAGCGAGGTCTACAACGTCGGCCGCACGCTCGACGAGTTGGTGCGGGTAGATGGCGAGCTGAAGTTGAAATGCAGGCTGTGTGTGTATGACAGCGAGATGGTTCTAAATTCGTTGATTTATCCGGTGTGACGCGTTGCGTCGTCATTGGAGCGCAGGCGAGAATCCAGGGCTTTGCGGATGCAATAAACGTAACCACAATAACCCATGTAAGTTGTTTTCGATCCATCGAAAAACGCGTTGAACATGGCACATCACGGTGTTTCACTCCAGCTGGCTGAACATCTGGAATTTGACTGGCTCATTAGCCATGCTGACGACACCCGACATGACTATTTCGAGCAGCGAATGATTGGTTTTGCGCCCATTGGGCAAACTGTTTATTGCGTTGTGTTTGTTGAGCGGGAGGACGACGTGATGCGTGTGATCAGTCTGAGACAGGCGACCAGACGAGAGGTACAAAGCTATGCAAGCCAAATCTGAATCCGGGCGTCTGTTCAACCTGCCCAGCGATATCCAGGACGCAGCCATTCGCACGGGTTTGGCGGCTGATACCGACACGCGGGAAGTTTCCGTGCAGGAAATTCAACGCATCCGTGGCCCTGGAAGACCTTTGGGCAGCGGAGCCAAAACCCAGATTACCTTGCGCATCGATACTGATGTATTGGAGAAATTCAAGGCAAGCGGTGAGGGTTGGCAGACGCGGATCAATGATGTGCTGCGGGCAAATGCGTAAATTGTTGAAAGTGATCGCCTTGTTTGCTAAATGCTTGTGGGTTGGCGGTGCTTTGCTTTGCATAGCTTCAGCGGCATATAGCTTTTCCAAACTATCGGGCTCGCTGGAAGTTGCGTTTGAACCGTCCGGCGTAACGCTACCCGCAGCAGAACGCGAAAAATTCTCACAAAAGTTGAACAGGCTGCGGGATCAGACCTGGTGCCCCCTAGAAGTTGCACTCATCGAGATCGGAGAGCCGTTGCGCAAAGACTTGTCGAAACGCGCTGTGAAGCTCAACGAACAACGTCGCGACTATTTGAAAGCGTTGTTTGTTGGGAATGGGGTGCCCGAAAAGACGCTGCACTTTGTGGCCAGACGGTATCCGGTATCTGGTGTCAACAACCTTCCACCTGGCGTCGTATTCGCCGAATTCATCGGCTATCGCCTGATGCCATGCCCGTACCCTGCGGGGCCAGGTGGGTTCCACACTTACTCCAATTGACGAATCAGCCCATCAGCATGAATGCTGTCTGCCGGGGCCGACCTTGCAAATCCAAGGCAGCTGTTGCCGCAGGCATCTGCGCAATACATTTCCCGCGCCGAAACACCTTCAGCCGAGTCGCTCGCAGCCTGATAGCTTCCACCGGGTCACGCGCCTGCAGCAACACAAAGTCAGCATTGCAACCCACTTCCAACCCGTAACCTTCCAATTGCAGGATACGCGCAGGCTGGGTGGTCACCGCTTCAAAGCATTGGCGCATTGCAGCCTGGCTGGTCATCTGGGCCACGTGCAGGCCCATGTGAGCGACTTCCAGCATGTCGCCACTGCCCAGGCTGTACCAGGGGTCCATCGCGCAGTCCTGGCCGAAAGCCACCGTCAGGCCAGCAGCAATTTGTTCCGGTACGCGGGTCATGCCGCGGCGTTTGGGGTAGGTGTCGTGGCGGCCTTGCAGGGTGATGTTGATCAGGGGGTTGGCCACCACGTGCACCTGCGCTTCAGCCATCAGGGCCAGCAGCTTGCTCACGTAGTAGTTGTCCATGCCATGCATCGACGTGAGGTGCGAGCCTGTCACGCGGCCTTGCAGGCCCAGGCGCTGGGTTTCAAAAGCCAGGCTTTCGATGTGGCGCGAGTGTGGGTCGTCGGACTCGTCGCAGTGCATGTCAACGAGCTTGCCTTGCGCTGCAGCCAGCTCGCACAGCAGGCGCACGCTGTCGGTGCCCTGCGCGTAGGTGCGCTCGAAATGTGGAATGCCGCCCACCACGTCAATGCCCATAGCCAGGGCGCGCTTCAGGTTGACCAGCGCGCCCGGGCTCTCAAGCACCCCGTCTTGCGGGAAGGCGACCAGTTGCAGGTCGATGTAGGGGGCAACCTGCTTTTTCACTTGTAGCAAGGCTTCAACCGCGAGCAACCGCGGGTCGCAAGTGTCCACATGGCTGCGAATCGCCAGCAGGCCACGACCCACGGCCCAGTCGCAATAAGTCAACGCGCGTTCAACCAAGGCTTCCTGTGTGAGCAGCGGTTTCAGTTCCCCCCATAGCGCAATGCCTTCCAGCAAGGTGCCGCTCGCGTTAACGCGTGGCTGACCGTAGCTGAGCGTGGAATCCATATGAAAGTGCGCGTCGACAAACGGTGGGCTGAGCAACAGGCCTTGCGCGTCGACGACCTCATGCGCGGTCGCTTGCAGACCCTGGGTGACTTGCATGATGCGGCCAGCTTGCACCGCCACCGACATGTTTGTGCGGCCATCGGGCAAGGTGGCGTTGTGAATGAGCAGGTCCAGCATCAGCGTTCACCTTTCCGGTAGGGTTTCTTGCTGGGGGTCTGCGGGCTCGCGCGCCAGCAATGCGCTACACGGCGAAGTCTTCGCGCCTGCATTCCCGCCTGCGCACGCCTGCACGGGAATGACGAACAGCAGTTTCATGCATAAATCCACTGCAAAAATGATAGCTGCTTGAGCAATCAATACAAGGGCTGAAAGGTCATTTTGTTCCGAACATACGGTCACCGGCATCGCCCAGGCCCGGCAAGATGTAGCCATGGTCGTTCAGTTGGCGGTCAATGGCCGCAGTGAATACCGGTACGTCCGGGTGGGCGGCGGTGAAGGTGGCAATGCCTTCGGGGCACGTCAGCAGGCACACGAACTTGATGGATTTGGGATTCAGTATCTTCAGCCGCTGCACCGCCGCAATGGCGGAGTTGCCGGTGGCCAGCATGGGGTCTACCACCACCACATCACGCTCGTTCATCTCTTGTGGCATCTTGAAGTAGTACTCCACGGCCTGCAGGGTTTTGGGGTCGCGGTACAGGCCAATGTGCCCCACACGCGCACCCGGAATCACGTTCAGCATGCCGTCCAGAATGCCGTTGCCCGCCCGCAGGATGGACACGAACACCAGCTTCTTGCCGTCGATCATTCTGGCGGTCATGGTTTCCAGCGGGGTCTCAATCTGCACCTCCTGCATCGCCATATCGCGCGTGACCTCGTAGGCCATCAGCGACGACAACTCGTTCAGCAGGCGGCGAAAGCTGGTGGTGCTGGCCTCCTTGTTGCGCATCAGCGTCAGCTTGTGCTGCACCAGCGGGTGATCGATGACGTGGACCATGGGGTTGATGTGGCTCATGTGGATTTCAGTCTAAAAAAAACGAGGAATTTGCTGGCAATCATCGTAACGGCAGCGCCATCGTTTGTAGCAAATGTTGAACAGCAAAAGCCGTACCCGACTCGGGACTTGCCCGGGTGTTCACCCTGAATCTGTCCACAACCCTACTTTGGTATACCCATTCTGCCGCCGCGCGCGTGGACAATTTGAGCCTTCACGGGAGATCTCAAATCAGCACTCAAATAGACAGCAGCCATCGCCTACCCGCGCTGGACGCCATTCGCGCCGCAGCACTGTTGTTGGGCATCTGCCTGCACGCCAGCCTGTCGTTTGTGCCGGGGCTGGAAGCCGCGCTATGGCCTATTCGTGACAACCAGACCAGCGACACGTTGAGCGTGTTGATGTTTGTGATTCATATTTTCAGAATGTCGGTTTTCTTCCTGGTGGCAGGCTTCCTGGCCCATGGTTTGCTCGCCCGCCTGGGCACACGGGCTTTTATGCGAAACCGGGCGGCGCGCATTTTGACGCCGCTGGCGCTCGGTTGGGTGGTGAGCTTTGTCCTGATCGTGGCAGTGGTGTTGTGGGCTATGGCCCGCGCCAACGGCGGACGTTTGCCAGACCCGTTGCCAGCCGCCAAGGCTGGTGATGCACTGAACTTTTTGCACCTGTGGTTCTTGTACATGCTGCTGTGGTTGTATGCCATGGCCCTGGGGTTGCGGGCGGTGTTGGCCACGCTGGACCCACATGGCATTTGCGTTGCGGGGGCCGACCGGGCCATGCAGGCCGTGTTGCGGTTGTATGCGGGGCCGTTGCTGCTCGCGCTGCCGGTCAGTGCTGCCCTGTTGTACGTGCCCTTGGCGCAGCTGGGCATGGGTGTGCCTACACCTGCGTACACGTTGATTCCGCCGGCTGTCCCACTGTTTATTTATGGCTATATGTTTGTCATTGGCTGGGCGTTGGCGCGCAACCGCAGCTTGCTCGATGTGTTGGCGCAGCGCTGGGCAGCCCATGTCGCCGTCGGGGTGTTGGCCACCGGCGCCTGCCTGTGGCTATTGGCCGACACCCCCAGCGCCAGCGGGATACCCATACCCACTGAACCGCTGCTTTACGTCGCCAGTTACAGCATCGCCCTGGTGTGCGGGGCGCTGGCTTTTGTGGGTGCTGGCGTGCGCTACCTGAATCGCCAGAGCCCGCGTGTCCGCTACCTGGCCGATGCGTCTTACTGGATGTATCTGGCGCATTTGCCGGTGGTGATGGCGTTGCAAACGGTCTTCATGTTGACACCCTGGCACTGGGCGCTCAAATACGCGCTGATCAATGTGTGGTGTGTCGCGTTTCTACTGGTCACTTATCACTACGGTGTGCGGTCTACATGGGTGGGGCAACTATTGAACGGGTCGCGAAAACCGCGGTAATGTAGGCCGACGTTCCGCGCGATACTCGCAAAAATTCCCTTGGAGACACCATGAACGCCCCCTTATCAACCCAAACCCTTGCACACGTCCTTCCCGAGTTCACCCGCCGCGAGGCGCCGCAAGCCTTGATGGACGCGTTGAAAGCACGCTTTGCCGAACGCTGCGTCACCTCCCTGGTGGTACGTGAGCAGCACGGGCGCGACGAGTCGGCTTACACCACCGTACCGCCTCCGGCCGCCGTGGTGTTTGCGCACAGCACGCAAGACGTGGCGGACGCGGTAACCCTGGCAGCGCAACACAAAGTGCCCGTGATTCCGTTTGGCGTCGGCAGCTCGCTGGAGGGGCATCTGCTGGCGGTGCAGGGCGGCATCAGCATTGATGTGGGGCAGATGAACAAAATCCTGTCCATCAACGCCGAAGACCTGACAGTGACGGTGCAGGCTGGCGTGTGCCGCAAAGCACTGAATGAGGAGCTCAAATCAACCGGCCTGTTTTTTCCCATCGACCCCGGTGCCGACGCGACGATTGGCGGCATGAGCGCTACGCGGGCCAGCGGCACCAACGCAGTGCGCTACGGCACCATGCGCGAAAACGTGCTGGCACTGCAGGTGGTCACGGCCAGTGGCGGGATCATCCGCACTGGCACGCGGGCGAAAAAATCCAGCGCGGGCTACGACCTCACACGCCTGATGGTGGGCAGCGAAGGCACGTTGGGCGTGATCACCGAGGTCACGCTCAAGCTGTACCCGATTCCGGAGGCCATCAGCGCCGCGGTGTGCTCGTTCCCCAGCATTGCCGATGCGGTGAACACCACGATTCAAATTATCCAGTTAGGCGTACCGATTGCCCGCGTGGAGCTGATTGACGCGAACACCGTGCGCATGGTGAACGCCCACAGCAAGCTGGGCTTGAGCGAGCAACCCATGCTGCTGATGGAGTTTCATGGCTCGCCCGCCAGCGTCAAAGAGCAAGCCGAAACCGTGCAGGAGCTGGCCACCGACCACGGCGGCCAGGCCTTCGAATGGGCCAGCACCCCCGAAGCGCGCACCAAACTATGGACAGCCCGGCACAACGCCTACTTTGCCGCCATTCAAAGCAAACCAGGCTGCCGCGCCATCAGCACCGACACCTGCGTGCCGATCTCCAAGTTAGCTGATTGCCTGCTGGATTCGGTGGCCGAAGCCGACGCCAGCGGCCTGCCGTACTTCCTGGTGGGCCACGTGGGCGACGGCAATTTTCACTTTGGCTACTTGATTGACCCCGACAGCGCGCAAGAGCGCCAGACCGCCGAAACCTTGAACCACCAGCTGGTACACCGCGCCCTGCAACTGGAAGGCACCTGCACCGGCGAGCACGGTGTGGGCCTGCATAAACAAGACTTTTTGTTGACCGAAGCTGGCGAGGGCGCAGTCGGCATGATGCGCACCATCAAACACGCGCTGGACCCGCACAACATCATGAATCCGGGGAAGATTTTTGCGTATTGAAAGGTGGGGTGCAGCACGTCGTTTTATTTGTTTTATGTAAAAACGCTGCCTCGCCCTTTTAGATACTGCTCAAGCAGCTACTAAATTAATAGCAAAACGAATCATGGGCGATCAGTCCACCTCAATCGTCATCCCCGCTGCCCGCAGCCTGTCCACCAGCACCTGTCCCAAGCCGCTGGCTGGCGTCAACAAGCCTCCATAGCCGCGGCCGCCCGGTAACGCATCCAGCTGCAAAGCCAGGCACAGCGCGCTTTCGCACACCATCTTGGTGGTGGCGCGGTTGCCCGGGTCCCCCTTGTCGGCGAAGCGCGCCCGCACCACCTGCCCGTTCGCGCTTTTGCCTATCAGCTCACAGCGAAACGAGCCGTTGTTCATGGCCCATTCCGACGGGCCAGTGCCCGGGCCGGGCATCAGTTTTTCGGCCACTTTGCGCACGGCACCCAGCTTCATGGCCAGCTTCGACGAGAACATACCCGCGCTGAACGCGGTGGCCGCCGCACCGGCCATCACGCCACCACCAAAACGCATGTATTCCTGATACGAAAAGTCGTTACCGTACAGCTTGCGTTTGCCCCGGCTGGGAGTCAGTAGCGCGGCGCTGCGGCGCACCACGCGGGTATTGATCATGGCCATCACGAAGGGGCCAAGCCAGGCCTTGAAGTCGCTGTCGTACAGCGGCAACTTCACGTCCGCGTGGCCAGCAGGGTCTGGCGTTTCAGCACCGGGCGGATTCAGTAAAAACGGGTCGTCCATCAGACCTCGTTGTTCGCTGCCCATGAAGTTCAATGCCGAGGCCAGGGTGCCGCCGTTCACGCCACCGCGCAGGGTGTAGCTGGCTTTCACGCTTGCGCACGCCTGCCCAAATTGGGCTTGCATGGCGGTGGCTACCACCCAGGTGCCCAGGTCGGAGGGAACTGAGTCAAATCCGCAAAAAGGAATGATGCGTGTGCCACTGGCAGCGGCGGCGTTGTGGTGGCGGGCAATCAGCTCATGCACCCACGGCGTTTCGCCAGTAATGTCGACATAGTGTGTGCCGTGTTTCACGCAGGCGGCCACGAGATTACTGCCATAAAGCGCAAACGGCCCTGCCGTGCTGAGTACCACGTGCGCATCGCGCGCCAGCGCTTGCAGGGCTGGCACGTCGTGCGCGTCGGCCACCACCACGTCTGCGTCCCGCGCGCCCTCACCACAAGCTTTTTTCACGGCTTCCAGCTTGTCGCCAGAGCGGCCAGCCAGAGCCCAGCGCAATGGTGTGCCATCGGGTTTGAGCAACTTGCCCAACTGGGCAAAGTAAGCCACGGTTTGGCGCCCGACGAAGCCGGATGCGCCGTACAGGACGACGTCATACGTGCGGGATGAAGGTGAAGCGTTGCTTG
>JAYUXO010000291.1:0-8805 GCA_043753505.1 Comamonadaceae bacterium | reverse complement strand
TCGGCGAGGTGATTCTCGCGGTTGAAGACGTGTCGCTGGCGTTTGGCGGCGTCAAGGCTCTAAGCGGGGTTTCGTTCGACGTGCGCGAGCACGAGGTGCGCGCGATCATTGGGCCCAACGGCGCCGGCAAGAGCTCGATGCTCAACGTGATCAACGGCGTCTACCACCCACAGCAAGGCACCATCCGGCTGCGCATTGACGGGCAGTTGCGCGAGTTCCATGACATGGACCCGCACGAGGTCGCGCTCTCGGGCATTGCGCGCACGTTCCAGAATCTCGCGCTGTTAAAGGGCATGAGCGTGCTGGACAACATCATGACCGGGCGCAACCTGAAGATCAAAAGCAATATCTTCCTGCAGGCGCTGCGCATAGGCCCAGCAGAGCGTGAAGAAATCAAGCACCGCGAATACGTGGAACACATTGTTGATTTTCTGGAAATCCAGGCCTACCGTAAAACCCCGGTGGGCCAACTGCCCTACGGCCTGCAAAAACGTGTGGACCTCGGGCGTGCGTTGGCCATGGAGCCGCAGGTACTGCTGCTGGACGAACCCATGGCCGGCATGAACGTGGAAGAAAAACAGGACATGTGCCGCTTTGTGTTGGATGTGAACGACGAGTTCGGCACCACCGTGGTCTTGATCGAGCACGACATGAGCGTGGTGATGGACATCTCCGACCGTGTGGTGGTGCTGGACTACGGAAAAATCATCGGCGATGGCACACCCAGCGAAGTGCGTAGCAATCCCGAAGTCATCAAAGCCTACTTGGGTACATCACACTAATTTATGACGACGCACTTCGCTGGCATAACTTCACCTCGGGTGAAAGAAAGCATTGCGCGCAATGCCTGCGTCATTGCGTCATTGAGCCGCGTAGCGGCAAAGTCATCCCGTCATTAAGGAAACACAGCATGGGATTTTTCCTCGAGACATTGTTAGGCGGCCTGATGGCAGGCATGTTGTATTCGCTGGTTGCACTAGGCTTTGTGTTGATTTTCAAAGCGTCGGGCGTGTTCAACTTTGCACAAGGTGCGATGGTGCTTTTTGCAGCTTTGGCCATGGCCCGATTCGCCGAGTGGATTCCTCAGTGGACGGGCATTGACAACAAGATATTTGCCAATATGGCGGCCTTTGTGGTCGCGGGCGGCATCATGTTTATTGTGGCCTGGCTCATCGAACGCCTGGTGCTGCGCCACCTGGTGAACCAGGAAGGCGCAACGCTGCTGATGGCTACCCTGGGCATTGCCTATTTTCTGGATGGCATGGGCCAGACCTTGTTTGGCAGTGCGATTTACAAGATTGACATTGGCATGCCCAAAGAGCCCATCATGGTTTTTCAGGATGTGTTTCCGGGTGGTCTCTTGATTAACAAAGAAGACTTGATTGCAGCGGGCATCGCCGCCGCATTGGTGGCTGCCTTGTCTTTGTTTTTTCAGAAAACCTCCACCGGGCGTGCCTTGCGCGCCGTGGCGGATGACCACCAGGCGGCGCAGTCCATCGGCATTCCGCTGAACCGCATCTGGGTAACCGTGTGGTTTGTCGCGGGCATTGTGGCGCTGGTGGCCGGCATGATTTGGGGCAGCAAACTTGGCGTGCAATTTTCGCTGACCACGGTGGCGCTGCGCGCCTTGCCCGTGGTGATTTTGGGCGGTTTGACATCGGTGCCTGGTGCGATCGTGGGCGGCCTGATCATCGGCGTGGGTGAAAAACTCTCGGAGGTGTATTTAGGCCCTTACGTGGGCGGTGGCATCGAGATCTGGTTTGCGTATGTGCTGGCTTTGGTGTTCTTGCTGTTCAGACCACAAGGGCTGTTCGGCGAAAAGATCATCGATCGCGTATGAAATACGCGATCAACCAATTCATTGGTTCTTCCCCTAACAAGGTGAAGGCTGATCTTTGAGCGAAGGCTAATCGTTGCGCAGCAAAATTAAGCGAAGCGTGCCGTAACTAAAAGATAACCACTATGTTTTATAGAGAAAACGGTCAGTTCAAAACCAGCTACCGCGCTGACCAGCAAATCTTTCCGATCACGCAAGACCGTATTGCGATCGGCTTGATTCTGGCGATTGCATTTTTCGTGGTGCCCCTGCTGGCCACGGAATATGCGTTCAAGGCCATCTTGATTCCATTTTTAATACTGTCGCTGGCGGCCATCGGCGTGAATGTGCTGGTGGGCTACTGCGGCCAGATTTCTCTGGGCTCGGGCGCTTTCATGGCGGTTGGGGCTTATGCGGCCTACAACACGTTTGTTCGTATAGACGGCATGCCGGTGATTCTGGCCATCCTGTCGGGCGGCTTTTTTGCCACGCTGGTTGGCATATTTTTTGGCATTCCCAGCTTGCGTGTGCGGGGGCTGTACCTGGCCATTGCCACGTTGGCTGCGCAGTTCTTTTGTGATTGGGCCTTTCTGCGCATCAGCTGGTTTACCAACAACAGCTCGTCAGGCTCGGTGGCCGTATCCAATCTGACTGCGTTTGGCATCAGCATCAATTCACCGTTTGAAAAGTACCTGTTCTGCTTGAGCTTTGTGGTGGTGTTTGGCTGGCTGGCAAAAAACCTGGTTCGCGGTGCCATCGGCCGGGAGTGGATGGCCATTCGCGACATGGACGTGGCGGCTGCCGTGATTGGCATTCGCCCGGTCTACGCCAAGCTGTCTGCATTTGCGGTGAGCAGCTTCATTATTGGTGTTGCGGGAGCACTGTGGGGCTTTGTTTATCTGGGTTCGTGGGAGCCCGCTGCGTTCTCGGTTGACCGGTCGTTTCAGATGTTGTTCATGGTCATCATCGGCGGCCTGGGTTCAATCATGGGCTGCTTTTTTGGCGCTGCCTTCATCGTGGTGCTGCCGATTTTCCTGAATCAGTTTTTACCGGTGTTGGGCAACCTGGTGGGTGTGACGATTTCCACCGCCGGCATTGCACATACCGAGATCATGGTGTTTGGTGCGTTGATTGTGTGGTTTTTGATTGTGGAGCCCCATGGCCTGGCCAAACTGTGGAGCGTGGGCAAGCAAAAAATGCGGATCTGGCCTTTCCCGCATTGACTGTCTCGTTAACACTGATTTTGAGAACCATGGCTTGCGCGTTGAAGTGATGTGTGTGCTTGTTTTGTTTGTTTAATTTTTTTGGAGACAGACTATGAAATTTCGTCAACTGGCCGTTGCGGCCATTCTGGTATCTGGCCTTGCTGCTGTGAGCACTGCCGCATTCGCTCAGGCCAAAGAGCAGTTTTTTCCCGTGCTGACGGGTCGCACGGGCCCGGTAGCGCCCAATGCCGCACCCTGGGCCAATGGCCACAACGACTACATGAAACTGGTTAACGCTCGCGGCGGTATCAACGGCATAAAAACCCTGACAGAAGAATGCGAAACCGCCTATGCCACCGATCGCGGCGTGGAATGCTATGAGCGCCTGAAAGGCAAACACGGCGGCGCCACCGTGTTTCAGCCGCTGTCTACCGGCATTACTTTTGCGCTGACCGAAAAAGTGCCCGCCGACAAAATTTCCCTCATCACCTCCGGCTATGGCCGCAGCGACTCAGCCGACGGCGGCGTGTTCAAGTGGAACTTCCCCTTGATTGGCCACTACTGGGTGGCAGGCGACACGGTGCTGAAACACATCGTCAACAAAGTCGGCGGCAAGGCCAACATGAAGGGCAAGAAGGTTGGCGTGGTCTACCACGACAGTCCGTTTGGCAAGGAGCTGCTGCCTATCCTGCAAGAGCGTGCAAGCGAGATGGGCTTTACCTTGCAATTGCTGCCGGTGGCCGCGCCTGGAGTGGAGCAAAAAGCCACCTGGCTGCAAGTTCGCCAGCAGCAACCCGACTTCGTGATCATGCAAACCTGGGGCGTGATGACGCCAACCGCCATCAAGGAAGCGCAGGCCGTGGGTTACCCACGCGACAAAATGTTTGGTACCTGGTGGTCGGGTGCAGAGCCCGATCTGAAAGACATTGGACAAGGTGCCAAAGGCTACAGCGCAGTGATGATGCAGCATGGTGCTGAGCCCGATTCGGCCGTGGTGAAAGAAATCATGGAAAAAGTGCACGGCAAAGGCCAGGGCACCGGGCCCAAAGAAGAAGTGGGCAGCGTGCTGTACATGCGCGGCGTTGTCGGTGCATTCCTTGCCGTAGAAGGCGTGCGTGCCGCCCAGGAACGCTTTGGCAAAGGCAAGGTCATGACGGGCGAGCAAGCGCGCTGGGGCTACGAAAACTTGAACCTCACGCAGGCCAAGATTGATGCACAAGGCTTTAAGGGTGTGATGCGTCCTGTCTCGACCAGCTGCAAAGACCACATGGGATCAGCCTGGGCCCGCGTGCACACCTGGGACGGCGCCAAGTTCACTTGGGCGTCTGACTGGTTGCAAGCGGATGAACAAATTATCACGCCAATGGTTCGAGCCTCTGCCGACAAATACGCTGCCGACAAAAAATTGACACGTCGCACGCCTGAAGACTGCCAGTCTTGAGCACCCCCCGGCTTGCTCACTGCGTGTAGCCGCTTTCCCCCTTGCAGGAGGTGGATCTGGGCTCACCCCCTTGCCGGGGGCAACACCAGTGGCCCGGCGAAGCCGGTTCCGCGGTATTCCTGGAATGGGGCACGCGGTTTGTTGCTATTTTTATGATAGCTGTTTGAGCAGTATTTACTTGGGCTAGAGCACTAAAAACGCTATGAATCACCGAAAGACAACGCCATGAGCAGTCCTTCTATCCCTGCCACAGGCCAGCGGCCTGTGGTGCTCAACGTTAACGGCATTGAGGTCATCTACAACCACGTGATTCTGGTGCTCAAAGGCGTGAGCCTGCAGGTGCCGGAGCGGGGGATTGTGGCGATTCTGGGCGGCAATGGTGCGGGCAAAACCACCACTTTGCGAGCGGTGTCCAACCTGCTTAAAGGTGAGCGAGGTGCGGTGACCAAGGGCAGCATTGAGCTGCGCGGCGAACGCATTGAAAACTTGAGTCCTGCCGATCTGGTGCAGCGCGGGGTGGTGCAGGTCATGGAAGGGCGGCACTGCTTTGCGCACCTGACGATTGAAGAGAATTTGCTGACCGGTGGCTACACCGTCAAAAGCAAGGCGCAAGTGGCGGCGAATCTCGAGAAGGTCTACACCTACTTTCCGCGCCTGAAAACCCGCCGCACGTCGCAAGCGGCTTACACCTCGGGCGGCGAGCAGCAGATGTGCGCGATTGGCCGCGCATTGATGGCCAACCCCACGATGGTGCTGCTCGACGAGCCGTCGATGGGCTTGGCACCGCAAATTGTGCAAGAGGTGTTCGAGATCGTGAAAGACCTGAACATCAAAGAAGGCGTCACGTTTTTGCTGGCTGAGCAAAACACCAACATGGCACTGCGTTATGCCGATTACGGCTACATCATGGAAAGCGGCCGCGTGGTGATGGACGGCCCGGCCAAAGAGTTGGCCACCAATGAAGACGTGAAAGAGTTCTATCTGGGCACCGGCGGTGGCGACGGGGAGAAGAAGAGTTTCAAGGACGTGAAAAGCTACAAGCGGCGCAAACGGTGGTTGGCTTGACGGATTTGCTCTGCTCTTTCATCTTCCAGGGGGATGAAATCAGGCTCCTTCCCCTTCCGGGGGAAGGGTGGGATGGGGGCACGAGCGCTGCTACGGTCGTCGAACTTGATCGCACCGCAAGCCCCCATCCCCACCTTCCCCCGGAAGGGGAAGGAGCTAAAGGTCCGCGCTCCAGGGTTTCATAACGACGAGAGGGTTTTATGAGCGAATTTTTCGACGATCTGGAAACCCGCGACCCGCAGGCCCGCCAAGCTCAATTGATGGCCGGGTTGCCACGGCAGATCGCCCATGCACAAGCCCACGCGCCCGCTTACGCAGAGATTTTGCAGGGCGTGGACGCCGCCCGCATCACCAGCTTGTCCGCGTTGGCCCAGCTGCCCGTCACGCGCAAATACGACCTGCAAGCGCGGCAAAAAGTTTTGCGTGAACAAGCAGGTTCCACCGACCTGTTCGGTGGCTTTTCCGTCCTGGTACGTGGCCCGCACATGCCGCGCATCTTTGCCTCACCCGGCCCCATTTACGAGCCAGACGGCGCCACAAAAGATTACTGGCGCGCTGCTCGCGCCCTGCACGCCGCAGGCTTCCGCTCTGGTGATCTGGTGCACAACGCCTTCAGTTACCACATGACGCCCGGTGCCTTCATCATGGAATCGGGTGCACATGCAATTGGCTGCACCGTGTTCCCCGCTGGCGTGGGCCAAACCGAGCAGCAGCTCGAGGCCATTGCCCAGCTCAAACCCAGCGCCTACTTGGGCACGCCCGGCTTTCTGCGCATCCTGGTTGAAAAAGCCATCGAGAGTAGCAGCGACATTTCCAGCCTGCGCAAAGGGCTGGTCGGTGGTGAAGCCTTTCCACCGAGCCTGCGCGACTGGTTTGCCGAGCGCGGCCTGACCGTTTACCAAAGCTACGCCACCGCCGACTTGGGGCTGATTGCTTACGAAACCTCTTCCCGCCAAGGTCTGGTGCTGGACGAAGGCGTGATCGTCGAGATCGTGCGCCCCGGTACCGGCGACCCTGTGGCAGAGGGCGAAGTCGGCGAGTTGGTCGTCACCACCTTGAACCCCGGCTACCCGCTGATCCGCTTTGCCACCGGCGACCTGTCTGCCGTGCTGTCGGGCCTCTGCCCCACGGGCCGCACCAACACCCGCATCAAAGGCTGGATGGGCCGCGCCGACCAGACCACCAAAATCCGCGGCATGTTTGTGCACCCGGGCCAAGTGGCTACCATTGCCAAGCGGTTTCCCGAAGTTGTCAAAGCACGTTTGGTTGTCAGCGGGGAGATGGCCAACGACTTGATGACCTTGAAGGTTGAAACCACCTCCAACGACAGCGAGTTGACTGAAAAAATCAGCGAGGCGGTGCGTGACGTCACCAAACTGCGTGGCGAGGTGGAACGCGTCTCGCTAGGCAGCCTGCCCAACGATGGCAAAGTAATAGAAGATGCGCGCAGTTATCAGTGAGTTTTGGAGTGAGACTTTGAAAATTGCTATGTTTTATATAGCTGCTTGAGCAGTATTTATAAGGGCTGGTGGGCTAAAAGACTTCAAAATAGTCAATATCCAGCAGGTCGAAAGCGAAAACCTCACCGCACAGGCGCACAGGCGCACAGGCGCACAGACGCACAGGCGCACAGGCGCACAGGCCCATAGAACGCACAGGGCCGCAGAGAGAAAAATCAGCTTGCTGTTGATACTGCACGACGAAATGTGAACCGGTCGCCCGGAGTCCGACGAAGGGCTCGCATGCAACTTCGACAGGTTCAGCTCGAACGGAAGTCCTTGTTGTCCTCTGGCCCGCTTTTCCTGCGTTCTCTGCGCCTCTGCGGTGATGGCTGTTTGGCGATTGGGCTGAGTCGTTACCAAAAAATGCAAACCTAAGACCCCGGCGCAAACTCCGTCAAAAACGCCAGAAACGCCTGTGTGCGTGCCGGGATGAACTTGCGCGTGGGCAGGGCGGCATAAATCTTGAAGCGGCCAAAAATCCAGTCGGGCAGCACCTGCACCAACCGGCCTTTCGCCAGGTGCGGCGCCACCAGCAACCGCGACAGAAATGTGATGCCAGCACCGTCCAGCGCAGCGCGCAGCAGCACATCAAAACTGGTGGTTTGCAAAGCAGGGCTGATGTCTACCTCGACCGTCGCGCCTTGCCCGCGGGCCGGCTGCAAGCGTGTGCGGCGACCCGCGTGCCCCGAGCTTTGCGGCCACTGAAACTTCAGGTAAGCGTGGACTGACAGGTCGGACGGCTGCGCCGGCGTTCCTGCGCGTGCGAGATAGTCTGGCGAGGCACAGGCTATCCACTCCGTGGTCGATAAGGGCCGGGCCACGATATCGGCGTCAAACCCTTCATCGACCACCAGAAACGTCACGTCGTGCTCTTCAATGCGCGGCTGCGGAAACGGATCAATGGCCAGGTCCAGCAGCACCTTGGGGTGGCGTGCATGCCAGGTGGCGATGCGGGGGGCCAGGTAGTAGGAGGCGAGCACCGGCGTGGCCAGCACATGCAATACGCCTTGCAGCTCGTGGGTGTGTGCAGCGGCTTCAGCCTGTGCATCGTCCACCTCGCGCAGGATGCTGCGCACCCGCAGCAAATACGACTGACCGGCGTTGGTAAGCGACAGTTTTCGGGTGGTGCGCTGCAGCAAACGCGCGCCCAACTGGGCCTCCAGTGCCGCCAGCATGCGCGTGACACCCGCAGCCGACATGTCCAGCGCCCGCGCGGCGGCGGCAAAGCCGTCCAGGTCCACCACTTTTTCAAACACCCGCATGGCTTGAAGCGTATCCATATGAAACAGATTTTATGTTTTTCAGTTATTGTTTCAATAACTGAAATGGTTAATTGCATACTGCATAGTATCCAATCGCGTTATCACGCCGTAAAGTCACCCATCGATGAGCAAAAACCTGAAGACAGGCCTCACCGAGACAGCAGCAGCCCGACACGATGGTTTGGGCTGCCGTTGGATCTGTAACTTGAACTTTGAAAGGAATTCCATCATGCAAATCTCCAAACTCCTGGCCGTGACCGCTTTGGCAACATTCGCTTCTTTCGGTGCTTACGCCGACGAAGCCGATGGCACTGACCGTGCGCTGCAGTTCACCTCGACACGCACAGCATCTGAAGTGCGCACCGAAGCGTTGAGCCCCGTGAAAATCAGCAACGGCAGCACGGGCGTGACGGCTTTGGCTGGCTCAAACGTGGATCGCCAGGCGCTGCGCAACGAGGCCATCACCGCGGTGCGCGCTGGCCAGACTTCGCAGGGCGAAGTGGGTCTGATGTAA
>JAYUXO010000290.1:0-3586 GCA_043753505.1 Comamonadaceae bacterium | reverse complement strand
ACTTGATCCCGTTGTCGGCGTACGGGTTGTGGCTGGCGCTGATGACCACCCCCAGGCTGGCCCGTTGCGCGCGGGTCAGGTAGGCCACGCCGGGAGTGGGCAATGGCCCCAGCAGCACCACGTCAACGCCCGCCGAGTTAAACCCGGATTCCAGCGCCGATTCGAGCATGTAGCCGGAAATGCGCGTGTCTTTGCCAATCAAAACCGTGGGGCGCGACTCTTTTTCTTTGAGCACACGGCCCACGGCGTGAGCCAGGCGCAGAACGAAATCAGGGGTGATGGGGTGCTGACCGACCGTGCCGCGAATGCCGTCGGTACCGAAATACTGTTTCGTCATGAGTTTTAAGCCTTGATAAGTGGTAGCCCAAGCATTTACTGCTCAAGCAGCTACTGAAATTGTAGCGTTCCAGACCTTCAACGCGGCGACCGTTTCCCGCACATCGTGTACCCGAACAATGCGTGCACCGCGCTCCACCGCCAGCAGCGCCGCCGCCACACTGGGCACCATTCGGTCTTGCACTGCCAACCCGGTCACCGAACCCAAAGACGACTTGCGCGACCAACCCACGAGCAGCGGCGTACCGCATGCCAGCAGCTCGTGCTGACGCGCCAGTAAGCTGAAGTTTTGCTCCACGGTTTTGCCAAAGCCAATGCCCATGTCCCACACAATTCGTGCCTTTTCGACCCCTAGCCCTTTTAAATTCTGCTCAACCAGCTCTAAAAATGATAGCACCTGAGGCACCACATCGCCCTGCATAGGCGCGGTTTGCATGGTCTGCGGGTCGCGGTGCATGTGCATCAGGCAAATACCGCAGCGGGGGTGCGCCGCTACGGTTTGCGAAGCCCCTGGTTGACCGGATTGACCCGGCTGGCGCAGGGCCCACACGTCGTTGATGATGTCTGCCCCCAAGTCCAGCACAGCCTGCATGACCTGCGGCTTGTAGGTATCCACCGAGATCGGGACGCCCAGTTTCACGGCTTCACGCACCACCGGGAGCACGCGGGCCAGTTCTTCATCCAGTGACACCGTCGGGCTGCCTGGGCGGGTGGACTCGCCGCCAATGTCCAGGATCTGCGCGCCGTCCAGCAGCAGTTGCTCGCAGTGTTGTAGGGCGGTTTGCGTCGTGTTGTGCCACCCGCCGTCGGAGAAAGAATCGGGCGTGAGGTTGACGATGCCCATGACCTGCGGGGCTGTCAGGTCAATGCGGAAACGGGCGGTTTGCCAGTGGGGCATGGGTATTAAAAAAGGGCCCGAAGGCCCTTTTTTGAGGTTTACGCTGCAGTCGGCGTGGGCTCCACCACCACCGGCGCGCCACCCGACCCACCACCACTGCCCGAGTTGGGCGTGCGGGGCGTGAAGTCTTTCGGTGGGCGGGGCTCTTTGCCGGCCATGATGTCGTCGATCTGGTCGGCATCGATGGTTTCCCATTCGAGCAACGCCTTGGCCATGGTGTGCATCTTGTCCTGGTTGTCTTCAATCAGTTTGCGGGCAATGCCGTATTGCTCGTCGATGATGCGGCGAACCTCAGCGTCGACCTTCTGCATGGTGGCTTCGCTCATGTTGGTGGTCTTGGTCACGCTGCGTCCCAGGAACACTTCACCTTCGTTTTCGGCATACACCATCGGGCCCAGGGCGTCAGTCATGCCGTAACGCATCACCATGTCGCGTGCCAGGGTGGTGGCACGCTCAAAGTCGTTGCTGGCACCAGTGGTCATTTGCTTCATGAACACTTCTTCGGCAATACGGCCACCAAACAGCATGCTTATCTGGTTGAGCATGTAATCTTTGTCATAGCTGTAGCGGTCTTGCGCGGGCAGGCTCATGGTCACGCCCAGAGCGCGGCCGCGCGGGATAATGGTCACCTTATGTATCGGGTCGCACTTGGGCATGAGCTTGCCAATCAATGCATGGCCCGACTCGTGGTAAGCGGTGTTGCGGCGCTCTTCTTCAGGCATCACCATGCTACGGCGCTCGGGGCCCATGAAGATTTTGTCTTTGGCTTTTTCAAAGTCGACCATTTCGACCACGCGGGCAGTGCGGCGAGCGGCCATCAAGGCGGCTTCGTTGCACAGATTAGCGAGGTCGGCGCCACTCATGCCGGGGGTGCCGCGAGCAATCACAGAGGGGTTCACGTCTTGCCCCAACGGTATTTTGCGCATGTGCACATTCAAAATCTGCTCACGGCCGCGAATGTCAGGCAGGGTTACGTACACCTGTCGGTCAAAACGGCCGGGGCGCAGCAACGCGGCATCCAGAATGTCTGGCCGGTTGGTCGCAGCCACCACGATCACCCCCAGGTTGGTTTCAAAACCGTCCATCTCCACCAGCATCTGGTTCAGCGTCTGTTCGCGCTCGTCGTTGCCGCCGCCCAGACCTGCGCCACGTTGGCGACCCACGGCGTCAATCTCGTCAATGAAGATGATGCAGGGCGCGTTTTTCTTGGCGTTTTCAAACATGTCGCGTACCCGGGCTGCGCCCACGCCAACAAACATTTCGACAAAGTCAGAACCTGAAATGCTAAAAAACGGCACCTTGGCTTCGCCGGCAATACCCTTAGCCAGCAAGGTTTTACCGGTCCCGGGAGGGCCGACCAGCAGCAAGCCACGAGGAATGCGGCCACCCAGCTTTTGATACTTGGCCGGGTCTTTCAAAAAATCCACCACTTCCTTGACTTCTTCTTTCGCTTCATCGCAACCGGCCACATCGGCAAATGTCACGGTGTTGTTGTTTTCATCCAGCATGCGGGCTTTGCTCTTGCCAAAGCTGAAGGCACCGCCCTTGCCGCCGCCCTGCATTTGTCGCATGAAGTAAACCCAAACCCCAATCAGCAGCAGCATGGGGCCCCAGCTGACCAGTAGGGTCATCAGCAGCGAGCCTTCCTCGCGGGCTTTCACGTCAAACTTCACGCCGCTGTTAATCAAATCGCTGACCAGACCACGATCCAGGTAGGTAGCGGTGGTACGAATCTTCTTGTCGTCGGTGGTGATCGCCACGATCTCGCCGCCACTGATGCCTTCAGGAATGGAGGCCTGCTTGATGCGCTTGGCACGCACTTCCTCCAGAAAATCGGAGTAAGCCATGGCGGTTACGCCGGACGTTCCACCCTTGTCAAATTGCTTGAATACCGTAAACAGCACAAGCGCGATGACGAGCCAAACGGCTACTTTAGAAAACCACTGGTTGTTGTTCAACGAGAACTCCGATCCATGCGAGGAGAAAAAAGACAAACGACACGTTGTCCGTAAGTGCGTTGCATTTTAGGTGTTTCAAGCAGGCCGCCCATGTATTTTCCCCAAGGCCGCCATGCTGGGCATGAGGGTTTTATGAAACCGCCACCGCACGGGGCACGACCGGCTTCAACCCGATACCCACCAAAAAATTTTCCGACGAGTTGCTGCGCGAGGCTTTGGGCTTCATCGGTTTGACCACCAAAAAACTGCTTTTGAACAGCTTGACCAGGTCGCTGTAGCCGCTACCGTGAAACACCTTAGCCACCAGCGCGCCCTCAGGCGTCATATGGGTCTGGGCAAACTCAATTGCAAGCTCCACCAGTTCGGCCATGCGAGCCGCATCAGCCGATTCAAT
>JAYUXO010000289.1:0-3599 GCA_043753505.1 Comamonadaceae bacterium | reverse complement strand
CTGCGATTGCCGCTATCGGCACCTCAGTGGTGATTCCGGGTCTGGGCTTTGTGATCGCAGGGCCGATAGCGGCAGCACTGGTCGGCGCGGGTGCAGGCGGCATGGCCGGCGGTCTGGTCGGTGCGTTGGTGGGCTGGAGCATTCCGGAAGAGCGTGTCAAGCACTACGAAGCGGCCATTCAGGATGGCGGCATTCTGATTGGCGTCAAACCGCGCTCGGACGCCGATGCCGAATATCTGGAAAAAGAGTGGCAGGGCAACGCTGGTCAGTACGTTTTCCGCTAGTCACCCCAACTGTTTACACAGGAATCACTTCCATGAAAAACGAAACCAAAACCTCCAGCAAAGCCAAACCACAAGATGCGATTGAATTGCTGACGGCTGATCATCAAGCCGTAAAAAAACTGTTTGACCAATTTAAAAAGTGCAAAAAAGCCGACGGGTCGGATGATGAAAAGGCCGCCATCGTTGAAGAAATCTGCACTGCATTGACGGTGCACGCACAGGTAGAAGAAGAAATTTTTTATCCCGCCATGCGTGATGCGACGCAGGAAGATGACTTACTGGATGAAGCAGAGGTCGAGCACAGCACCGCGAAGGATTTGATTGCCGATTTGGAAACGATGCAGTCTGGAGATGATTTTTACGACGCCAAAGTTATCGTTCTGAGTGAATACATTGAACACCACGTCAAAGAAGAAGAAGGCGAAATGTTTCCCAAGGCCAAAAAGGCCAAGTTGGACACTGAAGCGCTAGGCCAGGAAATGGCGCAGCGCAAAGCTGAGTTGATGCAAGAGTTGGCCTTACTCGAAGACCACGAAGAAGACGAAAACGCCGACCCGGTGGGTTCTTCTCAAGTCGTGGGCGGAAAGAGCAAACCAGCACCGGGTGCCCAATCACGTACACCCAAAACCAAGGCTGCCTGACATCCACGCGTTATGGGTCGGTCGGCAGTCAATTGCCGCCGTCCCTTCTACCTGCGCATCGCATGCAGGAATAACGCCGCTTCATGAAGCATATTTGCTATTTAATCGATAGCGCTTTGAGCATATTTGGCAAAAGTTATCAGCTGTTTGGATTCTTATCGGGATCACCCTGCTGATGTTGCGCACACAACGCGACATGCAATTGCTCAAGTGCATGCACGCAGTCCAGCACGATGTCGCCAGAACTGGGACTCTCCAACAAAAGTCGACTGGATGATTTTTTCCCCGGTTCCGTCAGAAAAGGCAGTGAGTCCACCGGCACGCCATTCAAACGGACAGCTGCATGGGTAAGACGGTGGACCACAGCTCTAAAAAGAGTGTTCCACTCCTGTGGCGAAATAGATGCCACCGAGCCAGCGTTCACGGGTGCGATGGCCTGCAGTGTCTGAATGCCGGGGAAATTCATAAAAATCCTCAATCTAAAAAGGCAACCGCAATGTAGAACTGGCTCCGCCAGATTGCTGCGTGAAAAGACATAGACTGAAACCCTATTTTTGGGGAATCAGCCTAATGCCCTTGACCACATGCAAACAGTGCCCCTTACGCGCGCTGCCACTTTTTTTGCCACACAGCCCCGATGAGTTGGCGTTACTGGAAAGACTCAAAAAACGGGAGCTCTCCTTAGGTCCGGACGCAACCCTTATTCACGAGGGGCAAATCGACGCTGCCCTTTATACCCTTCTGTCGGGCTGGGCCTTCCGCTTTAAAACGCTCAGTGATGGGCGGCGGCAGATACTGGGTTTCCTGCTGGCGGGCGACTTTGTCGGCGTGCAGCAAAAAATGGGCGATTCCGCCGCCCACGGGGTGACGACGTTGACTGATGCGCGGTTTTGCGTATTTCAACGTGACGCACTGTGGGAGTTGCATCGCCAGCAACCGAGCATGGGTTTCAACATCACCTGGCTGACTGCACATGAAGAATCGCTGGTAGACGATAACTTGCTGTCAGTGGGACGGCGTAGTGCTGAGGAGCGCATAGCGGCTTTGCTGATCCAGTTGTTTAAACGCGCGGCTGCGCTACAAGCTGATGCAGGCCGCGCCGGTGTGCCGTTTCCGCTGACGCAGCAACATATTGCAGACGGTTTGGGCCTGTCACTGGTACACACCAACAAAACCTTGCGCAGATTGGAGCGACAGGGGTTACATCGGGTCGACGCGGGAAAGCTGCACCTGGGTGATATCAAGGCATTAGCCAAACTGGCTGACTTGTACGGAGATGGACGCCCGCCGCAAAGGCCTTTGATTTGAATGTGGATTGGCTGCAATCTGGATTGTTGGCTTCAATTTAAAGAAGCAGATCCCGTATCGCCTGTACCGCCCGATGCCAAAGCGCAGGCGTAATGCAGCAGCGCATCAATTTCTGTCGATTTATCAAACACCCGGTCGGCACCGAGATGCAGGCATTTGCGCCGCATATCGGGCGTTGCATAGTTACTCAAGACCACGGTGTGGTGGCGCTTGGGGAATGCCTGCGAGGCCTTCAGTACACCTAAACCGGAACCAATCTTGAGAAAGATATCCACGATGACCAAGTCCACCGGATTGTTGACTTCCCCCATCCACTGCACAGCCGTGGGCTCATCCGCTGCGCTACCCACCACCTGAATTGGGCCCAGCTCCTCGAGCGTGGCAATCAGGTTCTCGCGGATCACAGGGCTGTCTTCGATGATGTATGTTTTTAGCTGGCGCATAGGGCGACTAGACAATTTTGAGTGTGCCCTGCTTTCATGTACACCCCGAGTCCAATTGGCGCGAACTGATGTAAGAATTGGCCTACGGAACGCAGCTGGGCGGATCAGCGTGTCCACGAGTTCACACCAAATCCTCGATGGCAAGTAGATGGTACCGTTGCGCATAAGCATAAGAAACCTGCCGCACCTGCGCCATCAACGCCTGGGCATCATCTTCATGGCGCACGCGCACCATCAGTGCCCAGTGTCCATTCCGCGCTAAATCCAGATACCGGTTCACGGTAACACCCTCGGTGCCAACTGAGGGCAACACCAAGTCTGAATCACCGTCCAGACGTCCGATTTGTCTCAGCACATCGTTAGGGCTCAACAGCATGGCGGGGTCGGAATGCTCATTCACGCCGTCCACAGCGGTAGCTACCTGTTCGGCGTCTGCCTTGCTCGCAAACATCACGATTGCATAGCCTTTGGGATAGAACACACCGCTCATCGTCAGCATGTCTGGGGTCAGTTCAAATTTCTGCATGGTAAATAGATTTTTTGGCTGGTTGATGTAAATGAAGGCTTACCGCACGGGCAACTCAATCTGCCTGAAAAGCCCTCCACCACTCACACTACCCTGCACAGTGCCCTGGCCTTGTATGCGCAGCGTGCAAGCTTCCCGATCATTTGCCGGCAGCGCCGCGCAACGCTGCACCGCGTTGCTTGCGTAGTCCGGGTTGCCGGTAGAGGCCAAACCTGAGCGACGCAACTGCCCGTAGGCCGCCGCTGCATCTTGCATACACACTTTTTGATCTGCAGCACTTGAGCGGGTGGCGCAGACAGCGCGTTCTTGTTGGTAGCGCTGCTTGCCGTCTGCGACGCTCGCTGGATCAGCCGCAATGCCCACGCCCGACAGCATGACCCATACACACGCTACGCCA
>JAYUXO010000288.1:0-8839 GCA_043753505.1 Comamonadaceae bacterium | reverse complement strand
AGCGCATCTGCCTGGCACGCCGAGCGCAGGCGGGCAACCGTGTCCGCACCCAGGCCGGTCGCACTGACCAGCCGGGCCTGATCGCCCAGGGGTTCCAGTGCGTAGATCAAGACGAACGGCAGGTCCAGCTCGTACCCGGCGAGGGCCTGAGCAGACAAGGCGAAAACTTCGGTGACCGACTTCGCTTTGCCCGCTTGAGCGGCCAGGTCACGCAACGCCCGTGTTCTGCGCTCGCTGAGCATCTGGGTCGTCATCTCGATGACGGGGTGGAACAGGCCGCCGACGCGCCCGCTCTCGTCACGGATGGGGCTGAACGAGAACGTGAAGAAGCACTCCTCCAGGAATCCGTGCCGCTGAAGGAAGATGTGTTGAGTTTCCAGGAAAGCCGTGTCGCCTGCGAGGGCGCAGTCATGCGCCTTGCCAATGACCGGCCACGCCTCGCTCCAACACTCAGAAAAGTTTTGTCCCATTGACCGCGGATGCTTGTCACCGCAAATGACCCGGTACGCGTCGTTGTAGAGCTGGACCAGGCCCGGCCCCCAGATGACACAGATGGGCAGGTCAGATGCGAGGCAAATGTTGACGGTGGTGCGCAAGCTCTGCGGCCACCCGACCGCTGGACCCAGCGAGGTCTTTGACCAGTCAAACGACCGAATCAAGCTGCCCATCTCGCCGCCCCCCATCAAAAAGGCAAGTGAGTCTGGATCATGGGTCAACTTGTCACTCCGATTCATGAGCGCCTTGTAAATAAGGGGAGGCCGCTAACAACAAACTGTTCACGGCCTGCTCTTTGTTGATTCGCTATTAAGGTGCCAACCGTTCCCGCAGCCAGACACCATCGCCTTGCAAACGGTAGTGCAACCGGTCATGCAACCGACTTCGGCGGCCTTGCCAGAATTGCCAGTCGTCGGGAATCAGGCGGTAGCCCCCCCAAAAGTCGGGGCGGGGTGGTTGCTGCTCGGGGTATTGGCTGGCCACGCGGGCCACTTGCGCTTCTAGCGTCGCGCGGTCTGGCACCACCTGGCTTTGCGGGCTGGCGATGGCGCTGATGCGGCTGGCCAGGGGGCGGCTGTGAAAGTAGGCGTCGCTTTCGGCGTCGCTGACCTTTTCAACGCGACCTTCAATGCGCACCGTGCGTTCCAGTTCCACCCAGTGAAACTGTAGGGCGGCAAACGGGTTGCCTGCCAGTTCCACACCTTTGCGACTGTCGTAGTGGGTGAACCAGACGACGCCGCGTGCATCGCAGTCTTTGATGAGCACGACGCGGGTGCTAGGGCGCAGGTTGCTGCCCACGGTGGCCAGCGTCATGGCGTTGGGCTCGGGTACCTTGGCGGCAATGGCTTCGGCCAGCCATTGCTCGAATTGAGCTAGAGGCTTGCTGTGCGCCAGGTCTTCGGTCAGTTCGGCGCGCTCGTAGCTGGTGCGCAGGTCGGCAAGGCTGGTCATGGGTGGTGAGGCGGTTTGGTTTTTGAGCGGTTCAACGAAATAGCCCGTCAGCGCTAATTGTGCAGTTCTACATTCTCGGGCTTTGTGCAGCGCGTGCGCGCTGCTATCAAAGACGCCGCTCAAAACCTCACGTCAGCATTGGCTTGAACCAGGAAATCTTCACGCATTTTTCAACCCACTGACTTTTTTTGATTCTGCACTGCCCGGTTTTATGCCAAAACGGCCTACAGCCCTTGTAGAAACTGCTCAAATAGCTACTGAAAATATAGCAAACGACGAAGGCTTCTCGCGCCACCACTTTATGAAAATGACGGGTATCGGTGTTTTCCGCACTGGGTCTGGCACCAGGGAAACGCGGATTTACCCGCCGCGGCACTGGGCCCTCACACCACGCCGTCAAACACCATCACATCTACCAGCTCCCCTGCCGCCACGTTGCCTTGCGCGTGGTGCAGCACCACCAGGCCATTGCCGCGCACCAGCGAGCTGAGGACGCCCGAGCCCTGATTGGGGGCTATTTCTACTTGTAAAACGCCTGTGGTTGACAAGAACACCCGACCGCGCTGGTCTTCGGTGCGGCCGGGTTTTTTGCGGATAGGGGTTTTTGTGTGGGCTTTCAGCAGAGGCGGGGAAGCGGCGGTGCAGCCCATCAGGCGCAGCAGGGCGGGGCGTACCAGCGCCAGGAAGGTAACTACCACGGCGACGGGGTTGCCTGGCAGGCCAAACAGGAGTGCATCAAACCTTGATTCACTCCTGTTTTCATAGCTGCTTGAGCAGTATTCACAAGGGCGAATGGCACTTTTTGCTTGTAAATTATGTGAATGGTCTGTGGGGAGGCGTTTCAAGCGTCCCACGGCCATGGGTCTGCCGGGGCGCATGGCGATACGCCAGAAGGCCACATCACCCAGTTTTTTCATGATGGCTTTGGTGTGGTCGGCCTCGCCCACGCTCACGCCGCCGCTAGTGATGATGACGTCTGCTTGATTTGACGCATGAACAAACGCAGCTTCCAGCCGCTCAAGGTCGTCAGGCACCACGCCCAGGTCGATCAGCTCACAGCCCAAACGCTTCAACAAGCCAAACAAAACGTAGCGGTTGCTGTCGAAGATTTTTCCGGGCGGCAAGGGCTGACCAGCTGACACCTCGCCCAGGTTGACCAGCTCGCTGCCAGTGGAGAAGAAGGCCACGCGCAAACGGTGCATCACTTTCACGTGTTCAATGCCCAAACTGGCCAATAGCCCAAGCGCAGCGGGCTGGAGCAGCTCACCTTTTTGTAGCGCCACCTGACCCTGGCGCAAGTCTTCACCGGCGTGACGGCGGTTGTCGCCGGGCTGCACGGTGCCCGCTGGAATGGTGATGAAGTGGGCTGATCGCTGCACGAATTCTTGCGGTACCACCGTGTCCAGCCCGGCGGGCATGACGGCGCCGGTGGTGATTTTTACGCAGTGGCCTGCTGGTGTCGCAACATGCTCCGTTGGTAGCGCGCCATGCCCCGCATCGCCTGCCAACGCAGTACCAGCCACGGCCAACCGCAGGCCGTCAGACGGCGCGGCCAATAGCTGCGCACCGTCGAACGCATAACCGTCCATCGCGGAGTTGTCGTGCGGTGGCACGTTGAAGGGAGCCACCACGTCGCAAGCCAGCACGCGGCCCAGGGCCTGCAAGAGGGTGACGGTCTCCACGCCAGTGATGGGTTGGGCTAACTGCTGCAAAAAAGCGTTTGCCGCGTCAATGCTCACAGCCTGGGGGTCGTAGCCTTGCAGGCGGGCGGCGATGGTGGCCAGGCTGTCGGGCTGGGCGTTTGAAGCGGTCACAGCGCTTCCAATTGGCGCAATTCGTCCAGCGTATTGGCGTTGAAAAAGGCGCGGGGGTTGTCGCCGGGTTGGTCAAACGGCACCAGCACGGTGTGGTGCTGGCCGGTCCACGCAGCAATCTTGGCCCCGCCGGCTTGGGTGAAGGCTTGCAGGCTCGGGAGCAGCCTGGCGCGCAGCAGGCAGAACACGGGTTGTTTGCGCAGGGTGACCTGGTCTGCATTGTCGGTTTCGGGCGCGCTGGCCATGGCGATGTCGGCCTGGCTTTTGGCTACGGCTTGCATCAGACGTGTCACCAAGTCCAGTGGCAATAGCGGCGTGTCACACGGTGCGGTCACCAGCCAGGACGTGGGGCAATGCTGCAAGCCGACCAGAAAGCCCGCCAGTGGGCCGGCAAAGTTGCCCAGGCCGTCGGGAATGACGGTTGCGTTGAAGGGTTGGGCCAGCGTTTCGTATTCGTCCAGGTTGCGGTTGGCATTGACCATCAAGCCCGCGACTTGCGGGGCCAGCCGGGTTAGCGCGTGGTGGGCCAGTGGCAAGCCGTTAAAGGGCTGCAAGCCTTTGTCAACGCCGCCCATGCGCGAGCCGCGGCCGCCTGCCAGGAGGAGGGCGGTGATGTCCTTGACCAAACGCAACTGCATGGCCGGTGTCAATCGTCAGCTGTGGCTGTACCTGTCGGGCTACCTGTAATGACGTTCTTGGTCTCCCGGTAATAAGCACCCGAATATCCGTGATCATCGCCAGGGTTTGGGACTTCACGGTATTTCCCATTTGAAGAATCGAGACGTTCTCGGTTGAAATACATCACTAAAACGGCTCCCACCATGGGAATCAGCCACACAAAAAACAATTGCGCGATCCGCTGTTTTTTCGACGAAAAACCATCGCGCAAGACCAGCAGCGTCACCCAAACATGCAATGCCAAAACGGCCGCCAAGATCAACCATATAAGTACGACTTGCATTGCTTTTCCTTGCTGTGTGTTGGGTGCTACCCACCGATGTAACTCATCTCCACCCGCCGTACGCCGGTACCCGCATCGGCAGGCAGGCTCGCTCGCAAGGCGCTGTACTGATCGGTGCGCCCCTGCCAGATATGCCCGATGGCCGTGGCCAACTGGCCGTCAGTCGTGCCCCCGCGCACCAAGCCCCGCAGGTCGTGCCCTCGGGCTGCAAAAAGACACAAATACAGCTGCCCTTCGGTGCTTAAACGCGCCCGGTTGCAGTCGCCACAAAAGGCTTGCGTCACACTGCTGATCACACCCACTTCGCCCAGCGTGGGGTCGTGGTAACCGTCGGCACCGGCATAGCCCCAGCGTTGCGCCGTTTCGCCTGGCGCTGCGTGTTCCAGGGGTACCAAAGGGAGTTGCGAATCAATGAGTTTGACCACCTCAGCCGAAGGCAGCACCTCGTCCATGCGCCAGCCGTTGGTGGCACCCACGTCCATGTATTCGATGAAGCGCAAGGTGATGCCGGCACCCCGGAAACGGCGGGCCATGGGCAAAATTTCGTGCTCGTTGGTACCGCGCTTGACGACCATATTGACTTTGATATCCAGCAAACCGGCACGCTGCGCGGCCTCAATTCCAGCCAACACATCAGCCACCGGAAAGTCCACATCGTTCATCCGGCGAAACACCGCATCGTCAAGACCATCCAGGCTGACGGTCACGCGGTTCAAACCTGCCTCTTTCAACGCCTGGGCTTTGCGGGCCAGCAGGGAGCCGTTGGTGGTGAGCGTCAAGTCCAGAGGCAGGCCTTCTGGGGTACGCAGTTGGGCCAGTTGCGCCACCAGTAACTCCAGGTTTTTGCGCAGCAGCGGCTCACCACCGGTCAAGCGGATTTTGCGCACGCCGTGGGCTACAAACTGCGTGGCGATACGGGTAATTTCCTCAAAATTGAGCAGGGCCTGCTGCGGCAGGTATTGGTAATCCTTGTCAAACACCGATTTGGGCATGCAGTAACTGCAGCGAAAGTTGCAGCGGTCGGTCACGCTGATGCGCAGGTCGCGTAGGGGGCGGTGCAGGGTGTCGTGCAGCAGGCCGGTGGGGGCAAGCAAGTGTGTGGCGAGCGCTGGCTTGAACGAGGCCAGACGCTGGTCGATCAGGGGTATCACGCGGTCGGTCATAGCATCTGATTAAGCCAAGGCCGACGTGATATCCGTCTGCGCAAAGTCATGGCCCTTGTACAAGAGCGGCAGCGTCAGTGATTTGGCCAATGCGTAAGCGCAGCAGTCGCCAAAGTTCAAAGCGGCGCGGTGGCGGCCTTTGCCGTACTGAATGAAGGCCGCATTGGCCAGGGTGGCTTGGGCTTCATCAAACGGGACAATCTTTACTGATAGTTCTTCGAGCAACTGCGCTGCGCGAGGTGAAACGTTTTTTGACGCGGCAACCAAGCCGAGCTCGACTCTGCTAACTGCGCTCAGGTGCAGAGTGCTGGCCTGCGTCAGGCAGATTTCGTAGATTTCGTGGTCGGTTTCGCGCATTACGGCGGCAACCAGGCACGAGGTGTCCACTGCGACAGCGCTCAGTAGTCGCACCGCATCAGTCAAAGTAGCCATGCGCGTTGTAGCCCAGTATCTCGTCGGCGGAGCGCGTGTCGTTGTTCATTTCGAGCTGTACCGCCGCTTGAATCACGCGGATCGCCGCGATTTTTTCCTCCGGTGTGCGCGCTCGTGGCACCTGCGCCAGTTTGCTGTCGCGGTAAGCCTGCAACGCCACGATCACCTGCTTATTCACCGAGCGCTGGTTGGCGGCGGCGTCGGCTTTCAGGAACTGTTGCAGGTCGTCTGGTAGTTCTCTAACGGTCATGCTGCCCATGGCTATCTCCTTGAATCAGGGATTGAGTGATTTCGAAATGCCTGCATTTCAGATTCATATTGAAATCATCACACACACCGCGCGCCATCCACCTCAATGCACACGCCGCTGATAAACGCGGCCTCGTCACTGGCCAGATACAGCACCGCATTTGCAACGTCGAGTGCAGTGGAAAAGCGGCCCAGTGGAATGCTGGACAAAAATTTGGCGCGTCGCTCGTCGTTTAAAGGCCCACCGGCAAACTCGGCAGACAGACCGGTGTCGGGGTTAAAGACCGGGTTGACGCAATTCACGCGAATGTTGTCGGGTCCCAGCTCGGCGGCCAGCGACTTGCTGGTGGTGATCACCGCGCCCTTGGAGCCGTTGTACCAAGTCAACCCTGGGCGCGGGCGCACGCCGGCGGTGGAGGCAATGTTGATGAAGCTGCCCCCGCCTGTGGTTTTGAAGTGCGGCACGGCATGGATGGTGGCCAGGTAGATGCTCTTCATATTCACCGCATAGCACTTGTCGAACTCGTCTTCGTTGACCTCCAGTGCCGGACGGTTGCGGTGCGTCCAGCCGGCGTTGTTGACCATCACGTCCAGTCGGCCGTGTTGCTGCACAGCAGCTTCGATAAGGGCTTTGACTTGCGCAGACTGCGTCACGTCGGCCTGAAAAAAGGAAGCCTGCCCGCCAGATTGCACAATGCCAGCCACCACTTTTTTGCCCAACGCAGTGTCAATGTCATTGACCAATACCCGCGCCCCTTCTTGTGCCAGCCGTTTCGCGATACCCTCCCCAATGCCACCTCCGGCCCCGGTGACGATGATGGATTTGTGTTGGACGCGCATGGTTTTCCTTGTGTTGGTGCGGGGATGGTTGTAGGGCAGTATTTTCGGGCGGCTTGCTTACTTAGGGCCCTGCGGTGGTGCGGCTGGTCAGACCTGCGCCGCAGGTCAACGCCCGAACTTCACGGCACCCGGCACCATGGCCGGGTTGCTGTTCAGCAAACAGTCTGCAGGTCGCAAGCCGACCGTCCACGCGCGATAAGAAAACATGGGTACCGGGTTCATTACGCACGCACCCTGGCCGAATGGGTGGCTGATATGAAACAACTGGTGGCCCAGCTCGTGCGTCGCAGTAACGCCTGCCAGTTCGGCAGCTTCCTCAGGGCTGTATCGCTCTCCTGCCCGAAGCTGCACAAGTTGGTCATCATTTCCCGTGAAGGCATAGGTACTCCAGACAGAGTAGGTGCCAAAGCGGGACAAACGGCTGAATGAAGTGATGCCATTGGTGTAGCCGCCACGCACGGCTGCATGTACAGCCGGGTAGCTGAATTCCACGCTGGCAATGATCTGGTTGGTGATCACCAACTCGTAGGGCACCTCGCCATATCCCAGTGCCAACCAATACGCAAACTCGTTGAAACGGCTGGCATCGATGGCCGCGCCACCATCCAGTGCCTGGCGTGATTGCCACTGGCTGACACGAGACAGCTGCAGCGCAGCCATGGACGCGCCGAATGTTTCGTAACTGCTTTGCTCAACCTGTGTTGCGTGCTTTTTGGCATACGCCACCATGCCTGGCAGAGACTCGCCCGCGAGGCGAAAGCCCCGGCCAAAGGCGCGCTCCAGTCGCAGCGCGGCGGTCTGGCTGCTTTTAAAGTCAAACACATCGTTGGCGGCTGCTAGCTGTCTGGCATCAGGAATAGTGGCAAACAGTGCTGCAACAGGTATCTGTGTGACAGGCGAAAAACGTAGTTCCACGCCGAAATGCTGGCGCGCTGTGCGGGCGGTGGCAGCCAGCAAGATGACAATCTGCTCATCACTCATGCGTGGCAGGCGTGGGTTGATCACATGGGCCACACGCAATTCGATCGGGCCCGATGGCAGCACCGGCAGGGCGACAAAAGTGAGGGTTGAAGCGCTCGCCGGTATTGGGCAAACAAGCGTGCACATAACTAGCCATACACCGATGCCACGTTGTAGTAAGGGCAAGCACCTGATGGCTGGAAAGTACATGGGCGGCAGAAATGAGACTGTGCTGAATGACCGTACGGTTTTCGGTTGCTATTTGTTGAATGGCAAGCTGAGACGCAGCGCAATGATATTCAAACGACCGTGGTACCGCGTTATTCACGTGTGATTCATCGATAAGCCAAAACACATCGTCACGTCCGGGCTTGCTGTGCTGGTAAGCGGTTGCAGCGGCGCGCGTGTGAATCCGGCGGGGTTTATGCTGACCGCATGAAACTCCACAACTACTTTCGCTCCTCCGCGTCTTTTCGCGTTCGCATTGCGCTGAACCTGAAGAAGCTGCCGTATGACTACGTCTCCGTGCACCTGGCCAACGGCGCGCACAGGCTGCCCGACTATGCCGCGCTGGCCGCCGATGGCCTGGTGCCCCTGCTGGAAACCGGCGATGGCGCAGCGCTGAGCCAGTCGATGGCCATCATTGAATACCTGGAAGAAATCCATCCCCTGTTACCGCTGTTGCCTGCCAATGCCTTGGGTCGTGCCCAGGTGCGGGCGCTGGCCCAATCGATAGCCTGTGAGATTCACCCGCTGAACAACCTGCGCGTGCTCAAGTACCTCACGCATGAGTTGAAGGTGGACGAAGACGCCAAAAACACCTGGTATCGGCACTGGGTGCGCACCGGTCTGCAGAGCTTTGAACAGCAGCTGCAGCGGCTACCTGCTGCCACCTACTGCTACGGCCAGACGCCCACGATGGCTGATTGCTGCCTGGTGCCACAGGTCTTTAATGGCCAGCGCTTCAATGTGAA
>JAYUXO010000287.1:0-8893 GCA_043753505.1 Comamonadaceae bacterium | reverse complement strand
GGCAGGGCGTGCGGGTGTGGGACGTGAACGGCAAGCAGTATCTGGACGCGTTGGGCGGCATTGCGGTCAACACCCTGGGCCACAACCACCCCAAGCTGGTGCCCGCGCTGCAAGACCAGATCGGCAAGATCATTCATAGCAGCAACTACTACCACGTGCCCAACCAGGAAAAGCTGGCCGCCAAGTTGGTGGAGCTGTCGGGTTTAACCAATGTTTTTTTCTGCTGCACCGGGCTGGAAGCCAACGAAGCTGCGCTGAAGCTGGCGCGTAAGTTTGGGCACGACAAGGGCATTGAGCGTCCCGAAATCGTGGTCTATGAAAAAGCCTTTCATGGCCGCAGCATTGCGACGTTAAGCGCCACCGGCAACCCCAAAGTGCAGGCTGGTTTTGGCCCGCTGGTGGAAGGCTTCATCCGTGTGCCGCAAAACGATATCGAGGCACTAAAAAAAGCCACCGAAGGCAACCCCAACGTGACTGCCGTGTTTTTTGAAACCATTCAGGGCGAAGGCGGCGTGAACCCCATGCGCATTGAGTACCTGCAGCAGGTTCGCAAGCTGTGCGACGAGCGCGACTGGCTCTTGATGATTGACGAGGTGCAGTGCGGCATGGGCCGAACCGGCAAATGGTTTGCCCACCAGTGGGCGGGCATATTGCCCGACGTGATGCCGCTAGCGAAGGGTTTGGGCTCGGGTGTGCCGATTGGTGCGGTGGTGGCCGGCCCCAAGGCGGCACACATTTTTCAGCCCGGCAACCACGGCACCACGTTTGGCGGCAACCCCCTGGCCATGCGCGCGGGGGTGGAAACCATCCGCATCATGGAAGAAGACGGGTTGCTGGAAAACGCATTTCTGGTGGGCGGCTATTTACATGGCGTGTTGCATCAGGCGCTGGACGGTTTGCCGGGCATCAAGGAAGTGCGCGGCCAGGGCTTGATGATTGGCGTGGAGCTGACCCGGCCCTGTGGCGTGCTCACGCAACGTGCAGCAGACGCCGGCCTGCTCATTAGCGTGACGGCTGACAGCGTGGTGCGTCTGGTGCCGCCGCTGATTTTGACCAAGGCCGAGGCTGACGAAATCGTGGTCATCCTGGTGCCGTTAATCAAGGCTTTTCTGGTGGAAACTGTATGAAAGCCATCCAGCACTACTTAAAGTTCAGCGACTTGTCGGCAGACGACTACGCCTACCTGTTTGCCCGCACCGCCCTCATCAAAAAAAAGTTCAAGGCCTACGAAAAACACCAGCCGCTGGTTGACCGCACCCTGGCGATGATTTTCGAGAAGGCCTCTACCCGCACCCGCGTAAGTTTTGAAGCCGGCATGTACCAGCTGGGCGGCACCGTGGTGAACCTGACCAGCGAAGGCAGCCAGTTGGGCCGCGCCGAGCCGATAGACGACACAGCCAAAGTCATTAGCCGCATGGTCGATCTGGTGATGATTCGCACCTTCGAGCAGACCAAGATTGAGGCCTTTGCAAAGCACAGTCGCGTACCGGTGATTAACGGCCTGACCAACGAGTTTCACCCTTGCCAGATCCTGGCCGACATCTTCACACTTCTCGAACATCGGGGAATGAACAAGCAAGGAAAGCTGGACCCAGCTTTCCTGCAAGGCAAAACCGTGGCCTGGGTAGGTGACGGCAACAACATGGCCAATACCTGGCTGCAGGCGGCCGAAATTTTGGGCTTCACTTTGCACCTGAGCACCCCCAGCGGTTACGAGGTGGATCAAGCGGTGGTTGGCTTACAAGGCAATGGCAACTACAAAGTCTTCAACCACCCGATGCAAGCCTGTGTCGGAGCCCATCTGGTGACCACTGACGTGTGGACCAGCATGGGATTTGAAGCCGAAAACGAAGAGCGCCGTAAAGCGTTTATCGACTGGTGCGTGGACGAAGACATGATGGCGGTAGCTGCCCCAGATGCGCTGTTTATGCACTGCCTGCCCGCCCACCGGGGTGAAGAAGTCACCACCGAAGTGATTGACGGCCCGCAATCGGTGGTGTGGGACGAAGCGGAGAACCGCATGCATGCGCAGAAGGCGTTGATGGAGTTTTTGTTGTTGGGGCGGGTGGATTTTTAATTTAAATCAGCTGTGAACCATGCCATGGCGTAATCCAATCAGATTTCTAGTGGGTAACAATGAGCAGCAGTCGGTTTTGACTACCTGCATGGCGCCATCACAAACGTCTCGGTAGCGTTCATGCGGCACCGTTTTAAGCCCACTTTTCAAGGTAAATCAGCCATCCGCCCCTGAATTCATTGCTCAAGCAGCTATCTATTTTGTAGCAGTTCGAAGTTATTGACGCGCTGTTGGGAATAACCGACACCACAGGCTTTTTGCCGGTGCTAACTTTGCGGTCATGCAATCGAAACCGTCGTCGCGCCACATCTGGGACATCTCGCCGCCTGTGCACGCCGCCTCGCCCGTCTTCCCCGGCGACACGCCTTACAGCCAAACCTGGAGCGCCACTCTCGCGCCTGGCTGTCCGGTGAATGTGAGCGCCATCACCTTGTCGCCGCACACCGGCGCGCATGCCGACGCGCCGCTGCATTACGACGCGGCTGGCGCTGCGGTGGGCGCGCTGGATTTGCTTCCGTTTCTGGGCACTTGCCGCGTCATCCACGCCATTGAAAAAGGCCCGCTGATTGAGTGGCCACACATTGCCCACGCCTTGCAAGACCTGCCGCCACGCGTGCTGGTGCGCACTTACCAGCGCATGCCGCAAGACCGTTGGGACGCACAACTGGCCGCCTTTGCGCCCGACACCGTGTCCGGTCTGGCTGATCTGGGCGTGCTGCTGATTGGCATTGACACTGCCAGCATCGACCCCTCGACTAGCAAGACCTTGCCCAGCCACCAGGTTATTCGCCAGCGCGGCTTGCGGGTGCTGGAAAACCTGGTGTTGGACGACGTGCCCGAGGGCGACTACGAGCTGATTGCGCTGCCCTTGAAGCTGGTGACGGCGGATGCATCGCCAGTGCGGGCAGTGCTGCGGGCGCTGATTCGAAAACGGGATCAGGTAGTGGACGCAGAAGACGCAGAACACGCAGAAGAACAGCCTTAACTTTTTATGAACACCCTGACCACCCTTGCCGATTGCCAGAGGATTGACATCCAAGACCCGCTGCGGACTCTGCGCAACTTGTTCACTTTGCCTGAGGGCGTGATTTATCTGGACGGCAACTCGCTGGGCGCATTGCCCAAAGCTACAGCCGCGCGGGTAGCGCAGGCGGTGCAGTGTGAGTGGGGCGAGGGCTTGATTCGCAGCTGGAACACCGCTGGCTGGATTGATTTGCCGCAACGCGTAGGTGACCAAATTGCGGCGCTGATTGGGGCGCGGTCGGGCGAGGTGGTGGCCGCCGACAGTACTTCTGTCAATCTGTACAAGGTGTTGCATGCTGCGATTTTGATAGCTGCTTCAGCAGTAAGCAAAAGGGCTACAGGCCAAAAAGACTTAAAAAAACCTCGTGTCGTGCTGTCGGAGCACAGCAACTTCCCCACCGACTTGTACATTGCCCATTCGCTGTGCCAACAACACGGCCTGACGTTAAAACTGGTCGAACCACACGAGATCAGCATGTCTCTGGCTGACGCGTCTGGCGACGACGTGGCCGTGCTCATGCTCACCCATGTGAACTACCGCAGCGGCGCAATGCATGACATGGCAGCGATCACCCAGCAGGCCCACGCAGCGGGCGCGCTGGCGATTTGGGATCTGGCGCACAGCGCAGGCGCCGTGCCGATAGACCTGCACGCCGCTAACGCCGACTTTGCGGTGGGCTGCGGCTACAAATACCTCAATGGCGGCCCCGGTGCACCCGCTTTCGTGTGGGTGCATCCGCGCCACGCCAACGCCACGTCGCAGCCACTGGCGGGCTGGCTCGGCCATGCTGCGCCGTTTGCCTTTACGCCCGACTACCGGCCAGCGCCCGGCATCGCCCGCTACCTGTGCGGCACGCCGCCCATCTTGAGTTTGACGGCGCTGCAGTGCGGACTGGACGTGTTCTCTGCTGCGCAGGCGCTTGGCGGCATGACCGCGCTGCGGGCAAAGTCGCTTGCCCTGACCGACCTGTTCATCGCTTTGGTTGAATCGCGTTGCGTCGTTCACGGTCTGGCGCTGGTGACGCCCCGCGCACTTGCGCAACGCGGCTCACAGGTCAGTTTTGCATTGAAGGATGGCGCTTATGCGGTGATGCAGGCGCTCATTAAAAGAGGCGTGATTGGCGATTTCCGGCGTGGCGACGATCAGGCTAATCCCGACATCCTTCGCTTTGGGTTCACCCCGCTATACATCGGGTTTGAAGACGTCTGGCACGCCGTGGAGCACTTGAAGCAGGTGCTGGAATCCGGCGAATGGCAGCACCCGGAATTCAATCAGCAGCAGGCTGTGACATGACCTCGTCAACCGAAGACATCGTGCGCGCGGAGGGCGCCCAAACCGACTTCAGCCAATCCATGAGCTACGGCGACTACCTGCATCTGGACACGCTGCTGGCCGCGCAAAAGCCGCTTTCACCCGACCACAACGAGATGCTGTTCATCATCCAGCACCAAACCAGCGAACTGTGGATGAAGCTGCTGCTGCATGAGCTGCGTGCGGCCATGGCTTGCGTGACGCGCGATGAGCTGGGCACCGCTTTCAAAATGCTGGCCCGTGTCAGCCGCATCCTGGAACAACTGACCAGCGCCTGGGACGTGCTGGCCACGATGACGCCACCAGAGTACAGCGCCATTCGCCCGTATCTGGCGCAGTCCAGTGGTTTTCAAAGCGCCCAGTACCGCTGCATCGAATTCGCATTGGGCAATAAAAACGCCGCCATGTTGAAGCTGCACCAGCACCGCCCTGACTTGCTGGCCCAGGTGCGCGAATTTCACGAAAAACCAAGCCTTTACGACGAAGCCCTGTGCCTGTTGTCCCGCCGGGGTTTGGATGTTCCCACCAGCCACACCAAGCGCGACTGGACGCAGCCCTACACCGAAAGTCAAACAGTTCAAGCCGCCTGGTTGCAGGTCTACCGCAACCCAAAGCAGCACTGGGATTTGTATCAATTAGGCGAAGAACTCACAGACCTGGAAGACGCCTTCCGCCTCTGGCGCTTTCGCCACGTGACCACCGTTGAACGCATCATCGGCTTCAAGCAGGGCACCGGCGGCACCGGCGGCGTGAGCTACCTGCGCAAGATGCTGGACGTGGTGCTGTTTCCCGAAATCTGGAAGTTACGCACCGATTTGTGAGGCATGACAACGCAACGACCGGCAGGTTGGGTGTTTGAACAGCGTAGAGGCCAATTGATAAACAAAACATCTGAGGCGCGCATTCAATCAGGGCGAATTGGCCGCCAGCCCCTATCGATACTGCTCAAGCAGCTATAACATTAATAGCGAACAGCCGCGCAACTGAAACAGACCTGCTCACTGCAACTGCTGCAAAGCCGACCGCAGTTGATGGCTGGACACGGGCTTGATGAGTAGTTTCAAGCCGTGGAGCTGGGCGGTGCTGCGCACGTGGGGGTCGGTCTCGCCGCTGATGAGCAGCACCCGTTTGCCTTTGGCGCGCAGTTTTAAAGCCACTTCCAGGCCTGACTCGCCGCCGGGCAGGCGTACGTCGCAAATGGCCAGTTGACCGAAGGCAGCATGCAGCATGGCCTGCGCGCCGGTTTCCACATGGCGCACTTGCAAGCCCCAAGACTGCAGCAGGTGGCGCATGGCGGCACTGACCAGCAGGTCGTCTTCCACCAGCAGCACGTCGTGGGTTGTCCACACCGCCTCGGGTGGCTGTGGTTCGACAGCGGGCAGAACCAGATCAAGCGGTGACAAAGCTGCGGGCAGTGTGGTTGGCACGTCGCCAGAGGCCATCAAAAAACCCTGCGAGTGTTGCGACTCCTCGCTGAATGATGTGACCCCCGGAGCTGCTTGCGTCAAGCTCACGGTCATGCAGCAGCCCTGGCCAGGCGCTGAACGAACGTTGATGCTGCCACCCATCAGCTGGGTAAAGCGCTTGGAAATGGCCAAGCCCAGACCCAAGCCGCGCCGACGGTCGCGCTCTTCGTTGTTCAGTTGCACAAACTCTTCAAAAATCTTGGCCTGTGCCCCGCGCGCAATGCCGCGGCCTGCATCGCGTACCTGCAGCCGCCAGATCGCGCCCGGGGCTGCGGTGTGCACGCTGCCGTGCACTGCTGGGCCCCTGCGCAATGCCACCACCACGGCCCGGCCTGGCGGCGAAAACTTGATGGCGTTGTCCAGCAAATTGGACAGCACGCGTTTGAGCATCAGCGCATCGGCCAGTACCCAGCGATCTGCCGCCGCCAGCGCCACGATGCGAATGCCCACCCGCTCGGCAGCGGCGCTGTGCTGCATCACCAGGTCGCGAATCAGAGGGGCCAGCTCCACCGGTTGCAACTGGGCTTGCAGCGCGCCAGAGTCCATGCGTGTCAAGTCCAGCACCTGGGAAAGCAGGTCGTCCAGCGCCCGCCACGACTGGCGAATGCCTTCTGCGGCGCGTTGCGCCGGCTCGTCGCGGGCGTTGCGGGCCAGCTTGGTCAGCGGGTCCAGATACAAGCCGATGGCGTGCACGGGCTGGCGCAAATCGTGACTGACTGCGGCAAAAAAACGCGACTTTGCCAGGCCAATGCCCGCCACCGCATCGGCCGCACGTTCGGCCCGCTGGCGCAAGTCGTATTGCTCCATCAGCGCCCGCTCCTGGACCCGCGACATGAACACCAGGCTGAGCGCCATCAGTGGCCCGCCCAGGCCCAGCAGCATCAACAACACGTCGCGCTGTTGCATGCCGTCGGCTAGCAGGCGAAAGGCGGTGGGCAGCAGCACCAGCGAGACCGCCACCAGGGTACGTACGACGTCACCTGCAGCCCGCTGCGCCACCAGTGCGGCGCTGGCCAACAAATACATGCCCAGCGCCAGCAGCATGACCTGATTTCCTGGCGTGTATAGAAAAAGCCAGGCACTGCCCACGCAAAACATCATGAGCCAGATGCTCAGCCGGTAGCGCAAACGCCGCTGCTGACCCGATAGGGCTTTGAACGCCGTCGTGTGCAAATACCAGGTGCGCCAGCTGCCCGAGCCTGCTACTAACACCCACCACACGGCGGGCTGCCACCAGGGCAGCACCGTCATGAACATGGCTGCACCCAGCACCTCACCGGCGCGCAAAGACCAGAAAACAGTGGGTGCGAAAGCCAGATCTTCAGGATCGGGGCGCTGGTCGGAATCGGCCGGTGCGGCTGTCAGTGACATGACGTGACGATGGTGCTCAGGCGGTGTCCGGATCAAACCGCGCGGCCTGGGTGCGGTTGCTCACTTTCAGGGCTTTGAAAATATCGCTCATGTAGTTTTTGACCGTGCCCTCACTGATGCCCAGTTGGCTGGCAATCAGCTTGTTGCTCATGCCCTGGCGCACCAGCGCGCGGATTTCTTCCAGGCGCGGCGACAGTTGAAGATCAGCAACGCCCGCACCCGCATCGGCACCCATCGAAAAAGCCAGTTTGCGCCCCGACAGGGCTGCCTGGATGGCTGCACGCATGTGCTCCACCGTGGCGCTTTTGGGCACAAACGCGTGCACGTTGGCCAGCGTTTGGGTGCGACGCACCACGTCGGGCGAGGTCAGCGCAGAAATCACCACCACCGGCAAGGTGGGATGGCGGTGCGCAAGCTGAAGCAGACCAAGACCTTTGTCCATGCCTGGCATGTTCAAGTCCACCAGGGCCAGACAGGGCGCGGGCTGAACCGCCGCCATGGCAAGCAGTGAAGGCGCGTCGCAAGCTTCCACAAATTGCACAGTCCCCAGGATGCTGGCAACCAGCAGCTTCAAGCCGTCGCGCACCAGCAAATGGTCGTCGGCAATCAGCACCAGGCGGTTGGCTGCTGGCAAAGTGGCATGGTTGTGGGGGTGCGTCATAACGTAGAAGTAAGGTTACGTCCAGACGATGGGGGCGTCGCCGGTGAAATTGGTCATACAACCCAGCTAAAAGCGCTAGAACCGCTCGAAGGGGCCCAGATAGCGCCACTGTCCCAGCGGTAGCGGTCCGAGCAATACGGAGCCAATGCGAATGCGCTTGAGCCCCAACACCCGCAGCCCCACCTGCTCGCACATGCGGCGAATCTGGCGCTTTTTACCCTCGCGCAACACCATGCGCAACTGGTCTTCGTTTTGCCAGCTCACCTTGGCGGGCTTCAAGTCCTGGTTGTCCAGTTGAAGGCCGTGGCGCAGGCGGGCCAGCTGCTCGGCCGGGAAACGCGCCATCACGTTAGGCCGCGGCTCGCTGTCTTTGTCTGCCCGATGGTCTTGATCGGTGACACGCACCAGATACTCTTTTTCCACCACCGAGTCTTCACCAATCAGGTGTCGCGCCACTCGCCCGTCCTGCGTGAACACCAGCAGCCCAACCGAATCAATGTCCAGCCGCCCGGCTGGCGCCAGGCCGCGCAGATTGGCCGATACGAACTTCAGTTTGCTGCCATCGCCACTCCAGTGGCTGCGCGCGTTGATGAGCTTTACCGCAGGTTCGTGCCCATCTTCCGCCTGACCGCTCACGTAGCCCACAGGCTTGTTCAGCAAGATCGTCACCCGCTGCAACTGCTGGCCACGCGCCGCCGGGTCAACCTCAATGCGCGCGTCGTCGGCCACCTGCAAGCCCATCACCGCCACGTTGCCATTCACACGAACCCAGCCCTGCTCGATCCAGTCGTCCGCCTCACGGCGCGAGCAAAGTCCCAACTGTGACATGCGCTTGTTCAGACGGGAGGTGGTGGCAGAGGCATCAGGCATGGTGGAGGTACTCTTATTTTGATAGCTGCTTGAGCAGGACAGTTCTGCTCACAAGCCTGATTTTGCTTGAAATTGTTTAGCCTGCCACCCAAGTTCAATCGACTGCTATACTC
>JAYUXO010000286.1:0-8906 GCA_043753505.1 Comamonadaceae bacterium | reverse complement strand
GCAATGCCCACCACAAAGGTTTTGCCCCGGTGCATGTGGATGTAGGGCGCAACCGAGCGAAACCAGGGGACGAAGGTGAAGTTGAAGACGGTGGACATTCAGTGCCGCAGAAGGTGCAAGTGGGTGGGCGGCAGCAGCCGCAAAAAATCTTTGTCAAATGTGACCAGTACCTCATCGTGCTGCAACACACTGGCGGCTATCCAGGCATCGGGTAAGTCATTGGCAGTCAATTGCCCCTCCACGCACAGGCGACGCAGGTGTGACCACTCGTCACCCGCAGGCAGCATGCTGACGCCCGGGCTGACCAACAGGACATCGACAAATGCCAAGGCTTGGGCAGTGGGTGTGGGAGAACCAAAAACCTTTGGATGCGTGACGAGGCGCAAAAAACTGGCCACCACTGTGCCCAGCAGTGCCAGGCGATGACCTTTCGCGGCTTCCTGGCGCGCCGTCGTCAAAGCGGTATAGGCGGCAGCGTGGTGGCTGTGGTCGCTGCGACTGGCGGCCACCAACAAATTGACATCGGGTGTCATCTGTGGGGAGCCTGGACAAACAAAATCATCGCGGTTTGCAAGCAATCAGCAGTTGTCTGCGGCCGCTAGCATTGCCCGGTTGCTCGTGGCATCAATGCCTTTGTGCACACCATTGCTGCCATCAAACACGGGTAGGGGCACGGACGACTGCGAAACTTCTGCCAATTGCCCGTTGGCATACAGCGCCAGCAACTCGCGCAACTTTGCACTCACGGACGTGCCTTCGTTGATGGCGCGAATGCGGGCCTTGCGAACAATGGTCTCATCAAGCGCTAAGGTGAGATTGGTCATGGTGCTTTCCGATACGTAAACCAGTGTAGCACGTAGTTTCGTACGATAATGCAGTGATGTCCGCGAACCCGCTTTTAGTTATCGAATTTCCAGAATCCCTTCCGGTATCTGCCAAACGCGACGAAATCGCAGCCGCCATGGCGGCGCATCAGGTGATCATCGTCTGCGGCGAAACCGGCTCGGGCAAGACCACGCAGTTACCCAAAATTGCTCTGATGTTGGGGCGCGGCAAGTGCAATTACGCACCCGGACAACATGCCAAACTCATCGGCCACACCCAACCCCGTCGCATTGCCGCCACCAGCGTAGCCAAGCGCATTGCAGAGGAGCTGAAAACGCCACTGGGGGAGGTGGTGGGCTACAAGGTGCGGTTTGCTGACCGTTTGAGCCGCGATGCGTCGGTGAAACTGATGACGGACGGCATTTTGCTGGCGGAGACGCAAACCGATCCACTGCTCAAGGCCTACGACACCATCATCATTGACGAGGCGCATGAACGCAGCCTGAACATTGACTTTCTGTTGGGCTACCTGCGCGAGATATTGCCGCGCCGCCCCGATTTGAAGGTGGTTGTCACGTCGGCCACGATTGATGCACAGCGTTTTGCGGATCACTTTGCGTCCAGATCAGGCCCCGCCCCTGTCATCCTGGTTTCAGGCCGTATGTTTCCGGTGGAGCAGCGCTTCAGGCCATTTGAGGAAAACCGCGACTACGACCTGAATGACGCCATGGCCGATGCGGTGGACGAGTTGTGGCGTGAGCATGGCCACGGGTCTGGAGCAGCGCAAGGCGCTGCGGGAGACATCCTTGTCTTCCTGCCCGGCGAGCGCGAAATTCGCGAGGCGGCAGACCACCTGCGCAAACACCTGTCACACCAGCCCTTGATGCGCAACGCCGAAGTGCTACCGCTGTTTGCCCGGCTGAGCCAGGCTGAACAAGACCGTATTTTTGAGGGCCCGGAACAACGAAAAGGTGGCAGGCGCATCGTGCTGGCCACCAACGTGGCCGAGACTTCGCTCACTGTTCCCGGCATCACGTACGTGATTGACGCAGGCACAGCGCGCATGAAGCGCTACAGTTTTAGAAGCAAAGTAGAGCAGCTTCTGGTCGAGCCCATCAGTCAGGCGGCGGCCAACCAAAGAGCGGGGCGCTGCGGGCGGGTGGCCAATGGCATTTGCATTCGGCTGTACGACGAGGCCGATTTCAACAGCCGCCCGCGTTTCACCGAGCCTGAAATTTTGCGCAGTTCGCTGGCCGGGGTGATCTTGCGCATGAAGGCACTCCATCTGGGCCATGTAGAGCAGTTTCCGTTTCTGGAAGCACCGCGCGCCAAAGCAATCAGTGACGGCTACCAACTGCTGGCCGAGCTGGGCGCTGTCGACGATGCCAACGAACTCACCCCCATGGGCCATGAACTGGCCAAGCTGCCACTAGACCCGCGCGTGGGCCGCATGATTCTGGAAGCTCGCGAGCGCGGCGCGCTCGATGAGGTGCTGGTGATTGCCAGCGCGTTGAGCCTGCAGGACGTGCGTGACCGGCCCATGGACATGCAGCAGGCGGCCGACGCGGCGCATGTGAAGTTTGACGACGACAAGAGTGAGTTTGCGGGGTATTTGAAGGTGTGGAAGTGGTTGGAGAGTGCACGGGGGGGCATGCCCCCACCCCAACCCTCTACCGCACCTACAGGCAAAGCCCTTGGCTTCTCGGGTGGGGGAGGGGGCACTTCAAAACTTCCTCCCCTTTCGGGCGAGGGCAGAGGTGGTGGCTCCCAGCCCACCCACAAACTCAGCAACCGCCAATACGAAAGTCTTCTAAGACAAAACTTCATCAACATCCGTCGCGTACGGGAGTGGCGCGACGTGCACAGCCAATTGCTCACGGTGGTGGCCGAGCACAAATGGCGCATCAACACGGCACCGGCCAGCTACGAGAGCCTTCACCAGTCCATGCTGGCGGGGCTGCTGGGCAATATCGGCTTCAAGCTGGAAGGCGAAGAGGCCGAAAGATCAGGCAGCGGTGGGGGCGAATACCTGGGTGCACGTGGCATCAAATTCCACCGCCACCCAGGCGCGCACCTGGCCAAAAAGCCAGGGCGCTGGATCGTTGTGGCCGAGCTGGTGGAAACCACGCGGCTATTTGGACGGGGCATTGCCAATATCGAGCCGCAGTGGCTGGAGCAGGTGGCAGGCCACTTGTTAAAGAAGCAGTTGCTGGAGCCGCACTGGGAAAAGAAGGCGGGCGAAGTGGTAGCGCTGGAGCGGGCTACTTTGTATGGGCTGGTGGTTTACAGCGGCAGGCGGGTGAACTTTGGTCGGGTTGATCCGCATGCGGCGCGCGAGATATTTATCCGCGAGGCGCTCGTGGCTGGTAACAGCCCGCCTGAGTGGGAAAGCCGCCTACCCGAGCGTGAAATGCGGTTCGCATTCCTTGCGGCCAACCGCAAACTGATCGCGCAGGTCGAGTCGCTGGAACACAAATCCAGAAGGCAAGACGTGCTGGTCGATGACGAGTTGATCTACGCCTTTTACGACCAGCCGGTTCCGCCTGACGTGTACAGCGCCCAGTTGTTTGAAAACTGGTACTTGCCGCAAGCCAAGCAGCAACCCACGCTGCTCAAGCTGACGCGTGAAGAGCTGATGCGCCATGAGGCCGCCGGCATCACCACGCAGGCGTTTCCCAAATTCATCCGCTTAGGTGGTGTGGACTGTGCCGCCAGCTACCTGCACGAACCCGGCGACGCGCGCGACGGCGTGACAGTGACGGTGCCGCTGTTTGTGCTGAACCAGGTGATGGAGGAGCAAGCCGAGTGGCTGGTGCCCGGCATGTTGAAAGACAAGCTGCAAGCCCTGCTCAAAAGCCTGCCGCAAAAGCCCCGTTCGCGGTTTGTGCCGTTGGGTGAATCGGCTGCTAGGCTGGCGGAGGTTCTAACGGCACAGCAGGCCGGCAGCACAGTCGGTTTGACCGATGCTTTGCTCAAACAAGTGCGCGACGCCACCAGCCTGGACGTCAAACGCGCCGACTTCAAACTGGACATGCTCGCTCCCCACTTGTTCATGAACTTTCGCGTGGTCGACGAACATGGCCGCCAGTTGGGCACAGGCCGCAACCTGGGCGCATTGAAAGCCGATCTGGGTGCGCAGGCACGTGGCGCGTTTCAGGCGCTGGCCGGCTTGAAAATGGCTGCCAGCAAGCCGGAATTTGAATCAAATCGGCCTCCAGCCCATGTAAATAATGCTCAAGCAGCTATCAAAACAGAAGCGCCTGTACAAACCATGCTGGCCAACCAGCGTCACACCACCTGGACTTTTGGCGAGCTGCCCGAGCTGATGGAAGTGCGCCAGGGTGCCACCAGTCTGGTGGGATTTCCCGCGTTGGTTGACCATGGCGATGCGGTCACCGTCGAGGTCTTTGACGAGCCCGAGGCAGCCACTGCCAAGCACCGCGCCGGCCTGCGCCGCCTGTTTGCCCTGCAGTTGAAAGACGCGATCAAATACCTGGACAAAAATCTGCCTGACCTGCAAAAGTCCGCCGTGCAGTTCATGCAAGTCGGGCGGTCGCCTGACGGTGCAGGTGGGGGTTCCGCAGACGAGCTGCGCGAGCAAATCATCGAAGTCGCTCTCGACCGCGCCTTCCTGCTGGACCCACTTCCAACAGACGAGCACGCCTTCAAGCGCCGCGTCGAAGAAGGCCGTGGCCGTCTGACCCTGATCGCCAGCGAAGTCGCCCGCCTGGCCGCCACCATCCTGACCGAATACGCTGTCGCCGCCCGCAAAATCAAAGATACCAAGAGCCAGTCCGAAGCCACGGCAGATGCCGGCCAGCAACTGCAACGTTTGGTACCCAAGCACTTTTTGCGCGCCACGCCCTGGCCTCAGCTGCAACACTTTGCCCGCTACCTCAAAGCTATCAGCCTGCGCCTGGACAAGCTCCGCGCAGACCCCGCCCGCGATGTGCAACGCATGAGCGAGCTACGCCCGCAGGAGCTGCGCTTCTGGCGTTTGGTCGCCGAGCGCAAAGGTGCGCAGGATGCCCGCATGCAGGAGTTGCGCTGGCTGCTGGAAGAACTGCGCGTGAGCTTCTTCGCTCAGGAGCTGCGCACGCCGCAGCCAGTGAGTGTGAAAAGGCTGGACAAGGTGTGGGGGCAGTTGAGTAGTTAGGAAATTTGTGGACAACGCGCCGCACACCGCAAGCCCGCCCGTGGGGCGACATACGCCCTTCACACTTCGTTGCAAGCCTGCGCACAGGGGAGTCAATTGAGGCCATTACAAACTGCCAATAAACAGCAGTCGCTTCATGGACTGGTTTTCCTTTCTTCCCCTGCTGTTTCTCGTCGGTGTGGTCTTCATCGTTTTCTATCTGGCGAAAAAGCAGGAGAAGTCAGCACTGCTGGCTTTCGCCAGAAATGGGCGGCTACAGCGCGCGAGCCAGCTGACGTAGCCACGCTGCTTGACGAAGAAACAGCGACTCAATTTTTGAACTGGCCCGCCACCGTAAAACCCCGATTCCCGCTGGAGCAGGCGATAAAGGTCATGCGCGATGGCACCAGCCTGCGCATTTAATGTGCTTATGACGACACCGGCATGCCGCTGTGTGAGCGCATTGTCAAACTGGGTATGGCGCTGGCAGACCAGGTTGCCCGATAAGGCTTCAACCGTGGTTTTGATCCGCTCCTCACAGGTGTAACGAGCGAATCGGCACACAGCGCATGTTTCTTTTTTTGCGTTTTTTTTTGGCGGGCTGTGAACGGATAAGCAACGAAGGTGACGCTACCAGGCTCGCTAAATTGCAAACGACCGGTAATTGCGGCGTTTTTCTGGGGCTTCTGCCGTTTTAAAAACCTGCCAGTCGCTGTCTTTGTTCGGCAGTCTGCTGGCGCCATTCCTTTTGGTCATTAATTGAGGGCAAAATAGGCTTAAGTCCTTGTCTAGACTGCTTGAGCAGCTATACAAGTTGTAGCAATTGTTTGCTTGACGAACGCCTGTGAGGCTGGTGGAAAGGAACCGAAATGCAAGCTGGTCTGTGGGAACTGATAGGCCTGGTGGGGTTAGTAGGCGTTGTTGTGCTGTTGCTGCTGGTGCGGCGCAACAAGCGCCGCAGCATCAAAGCCAGACCCCAGTCAGACTTTCTGGCACGCCGCGCCAATCAACTGGACTGGCGCTACGACGGTCGTGCACAGGGTGACATCCGCTACCGCTTTTTGGGCAAGACTTCGCAGGGCCTGCCGTGGGAGCTGCGCTATGACAACGGCAAGTCCAGCAGCGCCAGCGTTCCCAAGGTGTACTGGGAAATGACCCAACTCAAGGCGAACCGCAAAGTGTTTGAAATTTCCCGGGGCAAAAGCTTCGAAGCTCAGAAAAACCCGCAAGGGCAGGGCTTTGCTGCAGGGGCCGCGCTGATGGTGGGCGCCAGCAGCCCCGACGAACTGGACTTCATACGCGAGGCCAGCGTGTTGCCAGTCGGCTCGCGCCGCCTGCGTGAACGTTTCAAGGTGATTGCCCGATCTGAGGCCGATGTCGCCATGCTCGTCACCGCTGAAATCGAAAATCTGCTGTTGAACTGGCCAAGCGCCACGCAAGCGGGCTTCGATCCCTACCGTGCCACCAAAATCATTTGCGACAGCCAGAGTCTGCGGGTTGAGTTGAAGTACGACACCAGCGACATGCCGCTGTTTGAGCACCTGGTCAAGTTGGGCGTGGCGCTGGCAGATCGGGTCAGCGGGTTGGGCACGATAGAAGCCCGCTGAATTTCACGCGTTGAATGCTGCACTCGGGCACTACAGTTCCATGCAGCAGTTTTCACTATCCATAACCTGTCATGACCCACCACACCATCCTGAAAATGGGCGATCCGCGCCTGCTGCGCATCGCCAAACCCGTGACTGACTTTGACAGCGAGGCCCTGCATATGCTGGTGCGCGATATGTTTGAAACCATGCACGTGGCCAATGGCGCGGGCCTTGCCGCACCGCAGATTGGCGTGAACCTGCAGGTGGTAATTTTTGGCACTGACACGGGCAACCCTCGCTACCCCGACGCACCACCGGTGCCACGCACGGTGCTGTGCAACCCCACCATCGTGCCGCTGGGTGTGGACGGCACGGGCATCGGCGTGCCGCAGGAAGAAGACGGCTGGGAAGGTTGCCTGTCGGTGCCCGGCCTGCGCGGCCTGGTTCCCCGCTACAGCCGCATCCGCTACACCGGCTTTGACCCGTATGGCGACCCGATGGACCGCACGGTCGACGGATTTCACGCCCGCGTGGTGCAACACGAATGCGACCACCTGATTGGCCGCCTGTACCCCACCCGCATGCGCGACTTGACCCAGTTTGGCTTCACCGAAGTGTTGTTTCCGGGGCTGGCTGAGCAGGACGATTGACAGGTTGCAGCCGTTCGTTGCCCATGTGAACGCATTCACGTTCGAACCGCGCACACACGGACTGGGTCTACCAGCGTGTATGCCGTGCTGCGCGGCGTCGAAAGAACGGGTGGTTGACCGATGGTCTAATTCACCGGATAGATTGCATCTGGATGTCACTTGATGAAAACTTACTATGAATTTTTCGCTGGTGGCGGCATGGTTCACGCTGCCTTGGGTGCAGGTTGGTCGTGCGCATTTGCCAATGATTTCAGCGAAAAAAAAGCAGTCTCCTACCAGGCCAATTGGGGCGGCGATTCGCTGGTAGTCGGTGATATCGGCGTGCTGGATGCGTCCGATTTACCTGGACATGCAGATTTGGCGTGGGGTTCTTTCCCGTGCCAGGACTTGTCATTGGCTGGAAACGGTGCCGGGCTGAACGGCAAAAGAAGTGGCACCTTCTGGAGCTTCATGCAGTTGATGGATGCTTTGAAGCGGCAGGGCCGTTCGCCCAAGGTACTGGCATTGGAAAATGTGTGCGGCGCGATTACCAGCAGCGGTGGCAAAGACTTTGAGGCCATCGTGCAAGCTGTGGCGAATCTGGGCTACCAAGTGGGTGCTTTGGTGATCGACGCTGTGCATTTTGTGCCGCAATCAAGGCCCCGGTTGTTCATCATTGCAGCGGATACGGCTGCACTGACACCAGACGTTTTTGCTGCCGATACGCCGAACCCGGCCTGGCATCCGGCAGCCATCATCAAAGCATTCAATAAGTTGCCGAAGGGTTTGAAGAGCAATTGGATCTGGTGGAATTTGCCTTCGCCAGGTCAACCTATCAAAACATTGGATGAGCTGATTGAGTCGCCCGCCCGCGGCGTCGACTGGCACAGCGAGCAGGAGACAAGTGCCCTGCTTGACATGATGTCCCCTGTCAATCGTCAAAAAGTGCTTCAAGCGCAGGCGTTTGGGCGGTTGAAGGTTGGCACCATCTACCGCCGAACGCGCGAGGGTGTACAACGCGCCGAGGTTCGCTTTGACGGGGTTTCGGGTTGCCTGCGGACGCCCGGCGGTGGTTCCAGTCGGCAGACCATTTTGACGGTACACGGTGGCGAGATCCGGTCACGTTTGCTGTCTGCCCGGGAGGCGGCCAGATTGATGGGATTGGATGATTCGTATGTGCTGCCTGATCGATATAACGACGCGTATCAACTGGCTGGAGATGGTGTTGTTGTGCCGGTGGTGGCGCATCTGGCAACCCATATTTTCGAGCCCCTGCTACACCAGACGGGCCAGTGCACAAGTGAACGAAAAGTTGTCTGATGCCTAAACCACCAAAGAACGAACTCGCCCGCGAATTTCCCGAAGGATCATTGCCAGGTGTGGCGTTGTCGCGCAGCCTGCAAGCTTTCAGAACCGATAACCGGTTGACGGGCAAAGGCCAGATCGCCACGATGATTTTTGCCTCGCGTCTGGCCCGGCGTACAGGGTTGCCATTCGATGTTGAAAAAGGCATCAAGACGGAAGGTGAGGGCCAGGTCAAAGGCTTGAGCAAGCAGTCTGTTCAAGCCATCCTGTCCGGCTATGGCATGACGCGGGTTCTGGCTGAGGAGGGTGGGCGAACCAGCAGGGGCAGCCTGGGGAACATTCGAATTTTTCTTGAGTTTTTGAATGCGCTGCATGCAGATTCGTCGATCGACTGCGCTTGTGTTGAGGCGTGGTGGGTGGCCC